>DASYOM010000055.1:0-1888 GCA_036007765.1 Chitinophagaceae bacterium
GCACTGGTATAATTCAATCTTTTCTTTCAGATCCGCCGTTACAAAGGCGGTACCAAAGCCAAGCTTTACAATATCGATATGCGGATGAGCTACACTCAAAAAATTTTTTACTTCTTCAATGCTAAGGCCTTTATCCATAACCATAGTAATACCATGGTCACGGGGTTTTTTATTTCTTTCAGGGATTTGTGTAAGGTTAAAGTTCATGCAGGATGTTTATGATACTCGTAAAGATAAGTTGTGTGAAAGTAATCTGCTAAATAATGGATAAGCCCTTAATTTTTGGGGCGTTTATTTTTCTTGTGCTTGCCAATAACCTGAATTATTTGCTGATTATGCAGCATCGAAGGATCAAGTTCTATAAATTGCTTTAATAATTTTGGTGATTTTTCCATAGCTGTTTCCAGATAAGATAATGCTTCCTTGGCATTTTCTAAAGCGAAAAGCACAGCGCTTTTATAAAAAATAAGAATAGGTTTATTTTCCGTATTCCTGATAGCATTGTGTACCTGCTCCAGTGCCTCTTCATAAAAACCGGCTTTGTACAAACATTTCACCAGTTCTTTCCATCCTTTAATATTTTTTGGCCGCGCTTTTATAAAATTTGAAAAATATATCACCGCATCTTTTACCCGGTTCATTTCCATGTAACATTGCGCCAGTGCAAGGTTGTAATCAGGCTGTGAACGATGAATACGCATTGCGGTTTCCAGGTTTTTTACAGCGCTTTCCCAATGCTCTTCATTCATGTATGTGCAGGCTATCTTATAATAAAGATGGCTTGCATCCGGGTTTAAATGGGAGGCTTTACGGTAATGAAAACGTGCCTGCGCAAAATTTTTGAGCCGGGTATAACAATGGGCAATCGCTTCATATATCACATCTTCAGGACGTGTTAATGCCAGCACCTTTTGCAAAACTTCAATGGCATCTTTATACTTGCGCATGCGCAGATAGGCATCGCCCATATTGCGGTAAGCATAATCGAATTTCTCATCAATAGCTATGGCATACTGGTATGCATCAATTGATTTTTCATATAGCTTCAATCCCTGGTAGGCAGCACCAAGATTGAACCATGCCAGCTCATTGAATGGATGCAGGTCTATTATTTTTTCATATAATCTTATCCCTTCTTCATTACGCCCTGTATAATCTGTCCAAAAGCAGATCTTGTATAAAGCTTCTTCATTTATGGGATCCTGTTCAAGGATTAATTTAAGGCAATTAAAAACTTTATCAAACTCCTCATAATCATCATATACATCTGCCAGCTCAAAAAGCAATTCTATTTTTTCCTCTCCTTTAAACAACTCCACAGCTTCTTCCAGAATAGCAGCTGCCTGTTTCTGCTTGTCAAGCGCCAGGTATGCATCCGTTTTTAAAATATACAGATTTATATCACCCCTGTCTAAAATTTCAACTTTGTCCAGTATTAATAAAGCTTCTTTGTATCGGCGGGTAGCTATTAATATATCCGCTTTTTTTATTTGTAATATGGATGAATAGGGATATTGCTCTATCCCATGATCTGCAGCTTCCAGGGCGGAAGCCATATCTTCTTTTTCGTCGTAATAGTCGATTATCCTTTCAAAAGCCTCTTCCTCAATAAACGAATAACTATAACCTTGTTTCAGGTTATGGTATTGGCGTAAAAGTGCCCTCAATTCTTCTTTATCCTGCCGGTATGAATTATCTCCCATTATATAAGGTTTTCTGAAATTAGTGATTTTTACAATAATAATGCAACAAATCAGTTATCCCTTAAGCTGGTATTTTACAACTGGTCAAAGATTCTGATAAAAATTTTACATATTGTTATTTTTATTTGTTAAATTTGTTAAGATAATTATATGTACAGATCGTTAAAAATATTATTGTTTATAGT
>DASYOM010000056.1:0-39715 GCA_036007765.1 Chitinophagaceae bacterium
ATATACAATCGTGGATATACAGATCGCAGGATTTTTACGAATTTACTACACTTGATTTCCTTAAACTTCATTATAAAGCTTTCTCTTTTGTCGTAGACGTGGGATCAAACATCGGGAACCATGCATTATATTTTGCATCTCAATTGCATGTACCAAGAATAGAATGTTTTGAGCCTAATAAGAAAACGTTTGAAACTTTAGAAAGGAATGTAAAATTAAATGCCCTGGAGGAGGTTATTAATCTTCATAATAAAGCCTTAGGCAGTAAAGTTTCTTATGGTGTTGAAAAAGGATACAGTGTGTTTAATACTGGTTTAAATAGTATAGAAGAAGTAAGTAGCCAGGAAAATACAGATTTAATTTCTGTATTAAAATTAGATGAGTTGGATTATAAAGGTGTTGGCTTACTAAAGATTGATGTCGAAGGAAATGAGTTGAGTGTGCTAACAGGCGCTGAAGCAACCATCAGATCATCCAGGCCAATTATAGTGGTAGAGGCTTTTGATGAAAGCATCAAACAAATCGATGATCTTTTAAAAAATTATGGGTATAAAATGTTTTTTAGGCCCGAGAAGGACAATTATATTTTTACTCCGTCATAATTAAGCAAAGAGAGTTTTTGAAAATAGCTTTTTTTACAGGAGTGTTTCCAGTGCTTTCTGAAACTTTTATTGTTAACCAGATTATCGCCCTAAAACACAGTGGGCACACGGTACATATTTTTGCTGCAGAAAAATTCATAGGTGATAAAATACATAATGAGGTAAATGAAAACGAATTATTAAAAGATACTTTTTATCTCAATGAAATGCCTTCATCAAGATTAGGCAAAATAAGGATGCTGTTGAGGGCGTTAATAAAAAACCCTTCTGGTAAAAATCTTCTAACATTATATAATACTGTTTTTAAAAATAAAGGCAAATTATCTGTCTATGAATTGATTCATTATTTGAATAAACCTGAGTATGATGTTTTGCACGCACATTTTGGTATAAATGGGAATTATGTAACAGAGCTTGGTAAGCTTGGATTATTTAAACAGGCAAAATTTATTACCACTTTTCATGGCTATGATTTAGTGGTAGAAAAAAATTTCTACAAGCAGCTTTTTAATACTTGCGACTTATTTACAGCCAATACATTGTACACAAAACAAAAACTCATGGATATTGGCTGTCCTGAAAACAAAATACATTTATTGCCCGTAGGTTTAGATACTGCGCTATTTTCCAGGAAGAATGTTGGTGGGAAAGATCATCATCCATTTAACCTGTTATTTGCAGGTAGATTAATTGCACTTAAGGGTCCTGTTTTGTTTGTAGAGATTTGTAAAAAATTAAAACAAAATAGTTCGGTAGCATTTAAAGCAGTGATAGCAGGCGATGGTGAATTGTATAATGAGTTAAATGCTTTAATAAAAAACTCAGGCCTTTCTGATGAGATAGAAATGGTTGGAGAACAGACACAAGATCAAATCATTGAGCTTATGAACAATGCTGATGTTTTCATACTGCCTGGAATTATAAATGGAAACAGGGCAGAGGCGCAGGGGCTTGTAATACAGGAAGCACAGGCAATGGAGTTGCCGGTAATTGTATCAGATGCCGGTGGAATGAAATACGGTTTAATTGACGGCCAAACAGGTTATGTAGTAAATGAAAATGACATTGATGGTTTTGTAAAAAAAATAGAGCTATTGGCACAGGATATAGACTTAAGAAAAAGAATGGGGAAGAAAGGAAGAAAGTATGTTGAAGAAAATTATGATAGTAAAATTCTAAATAAAAAGTTGGTTTCAATCTATTATGGCAATGAACGTGAGATGAACTAATGAAGTTTTCAATATTAATAGCGAATTATAATAATGGAAAATATTTTAAAGAATGTTATGATTCTATCATAGCACAGGATTATAGTAATTGGGAAGCCATAATTTTTGATGATAAATCAACAGATGATTCAGTTTCAGTTATTTCTTCTATTATTAAAGATGATGGCAGGTTTGTATTTTATTATAACGAAGAAAATAAAGGATGCGGATACGCAAAGAGAAAATGTGTTGAACTTGCAACAGGCGAAATTTGTGGCTTTCTTGACCCCGATGATGCTATAACTAAGGATGCGGTTTCATTAATGGTTGAAGCGCATAAGGCACATCCTGAAATCTCATTAGCTCATTCTATATTTTATTATTGTGACGAAAATTTAAATATTGAACATCCTTTTCCGCTGGCAAAGCATACAGAGGTAAATAAAAAATTCATTAATATGGACGGCGCCGTAAATCATTTCGCCGCTTTTAAATTGTCATTTTACAAAAGAACGCAAGGTATTCATGCCAATCTTTTGCGTGCCGTTGACCAGGATCTTTATTTACAGCTCTCAGAAACAGGTCCTTTCTATTTTATAAATAAGCCACTTTATTTATACCGCATTCATAAAGGAGGTATATCAACTAATAATTTTCTTAAAGCATTTTATTGCCATCTCAAAGTAGTAGGCATGGCTGAAGAGCGACGGGGTATAAATCTCGAAAATGAAGTGGAGTTTCACCTTACAGGTAAAGGCAAGCCGGCATTGTATTATGAATCCCGCCTTTCCAATCCAAGGTTTTTATTAAGGAAATTCCTGGGTATCTTAAAAAGACAGCCTGCTTATTTTATTAAAAAGCTTGTTCTCAATAAATAGCAATAAGGATGTTATGGTCAGTGTGATTATTCCATGCTACAACCAGGCCCATTACTTACAGGATGCGGTGTCATCTGTGTTAGCACAAACATATACTAACTGGGAGTGCATTATTGTGAATGATGGATCAACTGATGCGACAGACCAGGTTGCTACAAAATTGAAGTCAGGAGACGCAAGAATCAAATATATTAAGAAAGAAAATGGTGGCCTTAGTTCAGCAAGAAATACGGGCTTGAATGAAGCAAGAGGTGATTATATCCAGTTTATAGATTCGGATGATATCATTCATCCCGGAAAATTTTTTGCTTCATTACGGCAAGGCGAAAACGCAGATATAATAATCTCTGCATTTAAAGTATTTATTAAAAGTGAGGAAGACGCGATTGCGCCACCTTTTACATTAACTGCTGATAACTTCACTTTTGATTCGATATTAACAGGATGGGATAATGATTTTGTTTTTCCGCCTCATTGCGGATTGTTTAGGTCTTCTTTATTTAAAGAACTTCGTTTCAACGAAGATTTAACCGCAAGAGAAGACTGGCTGATGTGGTTACAGATCTTCCGGCAAGACGTTACAAGAGTTTTTATAAATGAACCATTTGCTTTATACCGTTCCTCACCAAATAGTATGTCCCAGGATAAAGCCCTTATGGATGCGAATCTCATCCAGGTATACCAACTGGTATATAAAATGCTTCCGTGTTCACAACGTGATGTCTTTTTTGAAAAAGTAATGAAGAACATGAGTCGGTTGCTGAATGACTATTCACATCTATTAAAAATCACCCGCGAATCAAAGAGCTACCGGATTGGAAATTTCTTTATAAGAAATTTTAATAAACTAACCTGAGCAGGCTTGAGAGATTTTAGCATTTCGGTCATTATCCCTGTTAAGAACGGGGAAGCTACATTGGAAAGATGCCTGGATAGTTTGCGGAAACAAACTATAGGAGATCGCCTGGATATTATAATTCCCGATTCTATGTCAACTGATAGAAGCCGGGATATTGCTGTTAAGTATGGTGCTAAAATTATTAATGTTCCAAACGGGAGCTTTAACCATGGCTTAACACGAAATACAGGCATCAAACATTCTCAAGCTGAATTTATTTATCTAACTGTTCAGGATGCATGGATAGCTGAAAAGAATATGCTGGAAAAAATGGTAAAGCACTTTGATGACATAGATATAAAAGCTGTGTGCGGCCACCAGGCAGTACCGCACGAAAGAGATAAGAACCCGGTAAACTGGTATAAGCCATATTCACAACCGGAGGTGACTCTTAAATGTGTACAGGATACTGAAATATTTAAAAAGCTTCCTTCGCAGGAACAACAATCAATAATCGCCTGGGATGATGTAGTGTCTATGTATAGGACAAGTGCACTGGTAGAACAGCCCTTTGTTAAGACAGAATTCGCTGAGGACTGGGTATGGAGTTATCAGGCGCTGCTAAAAGGATGGAAACTATTATACGATCCTTCGCTAGTAGTTTACCATTATCATCATCAATCCTTTCGGTATGCTTTTAATCTAACGTACACTTACAATTATCATTTGTATAAATTTTTTAAGTACAAGCCAACACTACCACGCATTGTAAAACCAATTATCAAAGCAAGCTATCATCTTTTAAAAAATAAAAAATTATCATTCAAAGAAAAACTATACTGGATTAGTCATGATGGGTTTGCAAGATTAGCAGGTTATTTTTCTACATTAAATTTTCTTGCCCGGCAAAGGTTAGCAGGCGATGGTTCTGTCGAGAGAGGTTATGATAAGTATTGCAAGACGGTTCCGATGGGCATACAAAAAAAATAAATGAAGGAAATACTAAAAATAAAGTTCTGTGATTTTTGGGGAGATCTTGATAAGGAAAACAATTTATTTACTGAGTTATTAACGCCTTACTACGAAGTTAAACAATCTGAGAATCCTGATGTATTATTTTATTCATGCTATAGTTTTAACCATTTAAAATATAAGTGTCATAAGATTTTTTATACAGGCGAAAATGTAAGACCCGATTTTAATGAATGCGATTTCTCATTAAGCTTCGATTGGAATGATTACAAAAAAAAGAATTTCAGGTTGCCATTGTTTGCCTGGTCGCCAAGTCTTGCAAAACTTTGCAAAAAATTACCTTCAAAAGAAATTGCAGCAACTAAATCAAAGTTTTGCTGCTTTGTTGTAGGAAATCAAGAGGCAAAAGAAAGAATTGATTTTTTTCATAAACTTTCTCAATACAGGAAAGTTGATTCTGGCGGAAGTTTTATGAACAATGTTGGAAAAGTCTATTCTCAGGCAGAAAAGAGAAATTTTATAAAAGATTATAAATTTATTATTGCTTTTGAAAATTCATGTTACCCAGGGTATACTTCAGAGAAGATCCTTCAGCCTATGCAGGTCAATTGTTTACCTGTGTACTGGGGCAATCCAGCCATAGGCAGGGATTTCAATACAAAGAGTTTTATTAACGTTCACGATTATAATTCCTTTGATGAAGTAATTGAGGAAATCATAAAAATTGATACAGATGATCAGCTGTATTATAAATACCTTGATGAACCCTATTTCACTAACGACCGGGTACCTGCAACTCTTGAACGTGACTTCATGGCCGAAGAATTAAAAAACATCATAGAATCTTTTGAAGATACAAAACCAGTTAGCAGCAAAAGTTTAAAGAGGATTTATCAATATGCACATATGTATAAAAGAAGGTTTTTTGCAAGGGTTTATCAAAAGCAACATTGGTATTGCTGAAGTTTATAAACCAATGATAATCCTTAATTAAATGACTTTACTACAAAAAATTAATTTTAGGATAAGAAAGTTCTTTCCACCGCCAGAAGTACCTGGTATAAGTGAAAAGAGAAAATTAATTGATGACTTCAGAAAAAAATATGATGCTGTCATCTTTATTGAAACAGGTACTTTTTTAGGACACACTATTGACTATTTCAAAAATAAATTTGATAAGCTTTATTCAATTGAATTAAGCGAGGATTTGGCAGAAAGAGCAAAAATTCATTTTCAAAATGATCATAACGTAACTATAATACAGGGAGATAGTGCTGATAAATTGCCAGGTATCTTACTTGAAATAGATAACACGGCTCTATTTTGGCTGGACGGTCATTATTCATCAGAATTTTTTGTGAATGATGAATACATCCGCACGGCAAAAGGAGAAGTGAACACTCCAATTATAAAAGAATTACAGTTAATACTTGCGTCCGGTTTAGACTTTATAATACTGGTAGATGATGCGAGACTCTTTAATGGTAGAAACGATTATCCAACTATAAAAGAAATTAAAACAATAATTAATGAAAGTGCGGTAAATTATACCATGTCGATAGGCCTCGATATTATTCAAATTTATCCTCTTCTAAAATGAATAGAATCCTCCACAGTTTGACCTATCATTCTAAAAGAGTATTATTCGAATATTTTGCAGTTCCCAGGGTTCGCCAAATGGATATTTCAAAAGTTTATTTCAAAAACTATCTTCCTAAAAGTCCTGTTATAATTGATTGCGGTGCTCACATTGGCGATGATTCCCGCAGCTTGATAAAATTCTTAAAAGGAACAGTTCATTCTTTCGAGCCTGTTGAAGAATTGTATGCCCGGTTGAAACAAAATACAAGTGCTTATAAAAACATATTTACATACAAATTAGCGCTAAGTGACTGCAATGGAACAAGTGAGTTTTATGTAAGCGAAGGTGAATCCGACGGGTCCAGTTCTTTATTACCGCCATTACTTCATCTTAAAGATCACCCACGTACATTATTCAGGAAGAAAATAATTGTAGAAACAAAAACATTGGATTCATGGGCTTCAGAAAATAACATTACCAATATTGATTTATTGTGGCTGGATATGCAAGGGTTCGAAATGAATATGTTACAAGCAAGCAATAAAATTTTGGATACGGTAAAATTAATACATACAGAAGTTAGCACGAGAGAAACGTATAAAGGAGTAGGGCTCTACAATGAATACAAAAAATTTTTAGAAAGTAAAGGGTTTAAAGTTTTGGTTGAAGCTATACCCAAAAATTGGGATATGGGAAATGTATTGTTTATTAAATAAAATTATAAACCTATTTTGATGTATAATTTTTTTCAAAATCCTAATAGTTAATTTTACAAACCGTACTCTGAGTTTGCATGTACAAAGTAGCCCTTGTAATTATTTATAATCACCAATACAATCAAAACATTGAGATTCTCGAACGCATGTATGAAAAAAGGTTTAGCAATATCTACCACCTGGTTCCATTCTATAAGGATAATAAAAGCAACGTAATACCTGTTTATTGCAGCTCTTATTACTTCCAGGGTTATGTAGCCCAGGGATTTAAAAATTATTTCAATGAAGATTTTGAACATTATTTCTTTATTGGAGATGATCTTATTTTAAATCCTTTAATTAATGAATCAAATTACCGCGAGCATTTAAAATTAGAAGAAGAGGGTTGTTTTATTCCAAGGCTTTCACCACTCAATGAAAGCAAAGTTTTTTGGGCAGCCAACTTCGATGCCATGCTGTACGATACCACCAGCCCCAGTGTAGAAGTAAAAGGACAATTGCCCGGTTATGATGAGGCTTATCAATTATTGAAAAATCAAGGTGTTGAAAACGGACCGCTTTATTTTAATCAAATCTGGAAAAACCCAAAATCATTTAAAGAATGGCGGCAAAAATTTTCTGATGATAAAACGCATATGCTTAGATATTTTAAGAATAAGATCACGAAAAAAAAATACAATCTAACGTATCCATTAGTAAGAAGCTATTCAGATATTTTTGTAGTAAGCTCCGGTGCTATCAAAATGTTTTGTCATTATTGTGGTGTATTTGCCGCTACTAAATTATTTGCTGAATTAGCAATACCTACTGCCATCGCATTTTCTGCAAAAAAAATAACCACAGAAAGAGACCTCTCCTTAAAAGGCAGAGCGTTGTGGACAAAGAAAGATTTGCAGGTATTAAATAAGTATGATAACAGGTTGCAAAATCTATTAAAAAACTTTCCTTCAGATCACCTCTACCTCCATCCCGTTAAACTTTCAAAATGGGACACCACTTTTTATGAATAAATACATTGTAATCACCTCCATATTTCTCCCGACAGAAGCTGTCAAAATTTTTTCAGCAATGGATGATTATAAGCTTATAGTAGTTGGTGATAAAAAGACCCCTGAAGAATGGAATTGCAAAAATGTAAACTACCTGTCAGTAAGTGAACAGTTATCTTTAGGATTCGCGCTTTCAGAAATTCTACCCTTCCATCATTATTGCAGGAAAATGTTAGGTTACCTGGTTGCTATAAAAAATGGCGCAGAATTTATTATTGATACTGATGACGATAACATACCAAAAAGAAACTGGAGGTTTCCTTCCTTTGAAAATGAATATGATTACATAAGCCTTAACCAGGGATTTATAAATATATACCAGCTTTTTACAGAGGAGCCAATATGGCCGAGAGGATTGCCGCTTCATTTAATAAATACAAAATTTGATCTTGATAAATATTTAGAATTAAAAGATTGTAAAGTAGGTATATGGCAAGGCCTTGCCGATGAAGACCCGGATGTTGATGCCATATATCGCCTTACAAGCGATAAGCCATGTTATTTTAAGGAGCGTAAGCCGGTAGTATTAGGAAGCGGCACCATAAGCCCATTTAACACTCAAAACACCATTATAAAAAAAGAATTGTTCCCCTTAATGTATCTGCCTACTTATGTTACATTCAGGTTTACTGATATATTGCGTGGCCTGGTTGCACAGCCTCTTATGTGGTTATATGATTATCAGCTGGGCTTTACTGATGCTACTGTTGTTCAGAAAAGAAACCCTCATGATTATATGAAAGATTTCATCTCTGAGATACCCATGTACCAGCATTGCGGTAAAATAGTAGAATTAGTGTCAGCAGTTATTTCAAAATCACTAAGTATAGAAAATAATCTTTTTAATGCCTATAAAAGTTTATTGAAAGAGGGTATTATTTGCAATAAAGAAATGGTAACGTTAGAAGCCTGGCTGAACGACTTAAGTAAACCGGGAGCTGGCGGATAATGGAATAAAAATGATATTATCTATGGCTTTTAAAATCAGACTATCAAACCTGTTAGTAATATGCATGATGAAGAAATGGTTATTACAAAGGAACACTTGACGAGTTACAATCCCGGCTTTAATTTTCAAACGCATTCGGATCATGTTATAGATATGCTTATTAAAAAATATATCCCACACACCAATGACGGAAGTTGCCTTGAAATAGGAAGCTTTCCAGTACCCTTTCTTATGACTTTTGGTGATTTGGGATACCGAAATCAATAATTCCAAAGAATCTTTTCATAAAAAATTTTAAAAAATTACACACGTTAGCATCATTCAAAAGATAGAATTTCATTTTTTAAAATGTACCCGGATGTTATGGTATAGCATACGTTACGGTGTTTTTAAATGGAAAATTATTCAAGGCATTTACATTCCCGTCCACATAAATTATGGTTATTCTGTATTACGGTTTATTGATAATAGCGAATATGAAAAAAGTGAAATCACAATTATACAAAACACTTTAAGCAATGATGACAGGATACTGGAATTAGGAACAGGTATAGGTTTTGTTTCTGCTTATTGTGCCAGGCAAATTGGAAGTGATAGAGTTTTTACGTACGAAGGAAATCCTGAAATGAAGCCGCTCATAGATGAACTGTACAATAAGAATAATGTTACTCCTGATTCAACTATTGCTTTATTAGGAAGTTCAAATGGCACTAAAAGATTTTATAAAAACGGTAAAAATTTCCTTGCATCATCATCAGATATGATAACAGATGAACATCCGCCCCTGGATATTCAGGAACAAAGTTTAAATGAGGTTATTGCTAATATTAAGCCCACCTATTTTATCATGGATATAGAGGGTGGGGAATATGATATTTTTAAGATAATAAATTTTCAATCTATTCTTAAAATTCAATTTGAACTGCACCCTTCTGTTTTAAAAGAAACTCAAATTAATTTTATTTTCGAAAAGCTTAAAGGCGCAAACTTTATAAGAAGCGAACTCTTTAATTATTCCAATAACTTTTATTTTACCAGAAAAGATAGCCAGGCACCAGGTTCTTAATGCTTCTTCTCAAAAAATATTTTATTTATCTATTAAATAAAATTCCTTCAGTCAGGGTTTTTAAATATTATTTTTCAAGCAAGAACAACACAAATATCGGAGTTGTAATAACTTTTCACAGGGTAACCAAAGATGATAAAAAAGACAATTCAGATTTTAATAGTTTCATTGAAATTTCCGGTTCTAAATTAGAGGAAACAATATTGAATTTAAAAAAGCTCGAAGTAAAATTCGTTTCCCTTAACGAGCTTTCATGTTACCTGGATAAGGATGAAAAACCCGGAAGCCCGCTGGTACATTTTAGCTTTGATGACGGGTACCTTGATAATTATTTGCTTGCTTTTCCTTTGCTGCAAAAGCACAAAATTCCTTTCAGCATTTTTGTAACAAGTGATTTTATTGATTATGATCAGGCTTTTTTATGGTGGTATATAATTGAATATATTATTAAGAATGAACTTCCTGTTTACTTTACCAAATATAATTTTGAAATAGCCGAAGATGATTATCGTAAAGACAAGGAGATTCTTTTTGAAGTGTTCAGAACTTTTCTTTTAGAATATATTGACATTGACAGAGCTTACATTAGTGAGCAACTATTAAAATATGCCGGAAAAAATTTTGAATGGTCAAAAATTGAAATGATGAAGTGGCCCCAATTAGGTGAGATGCTTTTGTCAGGTTTGTGTGAATTGGGAGTCCATACGCGGTCACATGCACGGTTTTGTAAATTAACTGATTTACAAAAAACAAAAGAGATACTTGATTGTAAAGATGCCATTTATAAAAACACGCGTGTTGTTTCAAAATATTTTGCTTATCCGTACGGTTCAGAAAACGATATAGGAAACACTGAAGGCCTTAAAAAAATATTGACAGATTGCGGGATGCAATTGGCATTCACAACTGTTCCGCGGGAGCTAAATAGAAAGTCAGAAAAATTTTTTCTCCCCCGAATATTTATCAATAACTCTGCAACGATGTATACTTTGAAATCCAGGCTTAACGGCTCTTTTCAGCGGGGCATATACAGCAAATAGAAACTGCGAATGGGACATTTAAACAGTCACCTGGTTTGGCATAAATACGCTGAGCCATATTTCCGGGAAGGAAAAAAGATTTTGGAAGTAGGCCCTGCCGGTTATCCTACTTATTTTGAAAAGGCTTTACATGCGAAAAATATAAAGACAGATTATTTCGTATTAGATGTTGCTGAGGATTTTATTTCAGGGGCAGTAAATAATCCAAAATTTACTCTTTCTACTGAAAAATTACACTATCCTTTTGAAGACGGTACATTTGATATTGTATTCTCTGACCAGGTGCTGGCCCATGTTGAATACTTTTGGTTATGGTATGGTGAACTGGCAAGAATTACAAAACCCGGCGGTTATATTATTACCATAAATAGTTATAGCTATCCCAGATGCCCAAGCCCTATAGATGCCTGGAGGGTGCATAGCGATGGAATGAAATTATTAAATAAGTTTTACCGGCTGCAAACAATATTAAGCATTACAGAATCCGCTGAGCTTGATAGATATAATATTCCTTTAGAGGCCGGGTACTATTTTCCCGGGGCTTCTATTACAAAGCCTTTTGGCGGAAGCTCCAACAAAAATTTGCAAATTAATCTTATCAAAAGATCCTGGAACCGCATAATAGGTAAAATACCAAAAGTGCGGGGCATATTGATGAATCCTGTAAATGCAGCCTTCGATACTATAACTATTGCACAAAAATCTTTTCAATAGTTTGAAGAAAAGGTTCATAAAATATTTAAAAAACTGATGGAGGGTAAGCCTTTGGTAAGTGTTCTTATGACGGCATATAATCGTGAAAAATATATTGCGGAGGCTATTGAAAGTGTGCTCTCATCTTCTTATAAAAATTTTGAATTGATTATCGTGGATGATTGTTCAACCGACCGCACTGTGAGCATAGCAAGATCTTATGAAGTAATGGATAGCCGCGTTAAGGTATTTCGCAATGAAAAGAATTTAACTCAATTTGGCAACAGGAATAAATCCGCATCCTATGCCACGGGAGAGTATTTGAAATTTGTTGATTCCGATGATATCATATATCCATATACCCTGCAAATGATGGTAGACGGGATGCAACAATTCCCGGATGCAGCATTAGGGTTTTGCTTAACAGATGGCCATGTTAAAAAACCTTTTCCTTACTTAATAGAACCCTATGAATCTTATAAAGAACATTTTTCTACAGGCGGACTATTGTTTGTAGGCCCTTCAGGGTTAATAATAAAACGCAGCATGTTTGAAGAAGTAAATGGCTTTGAAGAATTTGGGATGCCTTCCGATAATCATTTAACATTAAAAATAGCTGCTAAATATCCGGTAATTGCGTTTCCTAAAGATCTCTTTTGGTGGCGTGTTCATGATGGGCAGGTTTTTATGCAAAACAAGAAGAATCATTATAATATTTTAAATAACTATAATTATTGTGTTGATATCATATCAAATTATTCTCCTCTTGAGAAAAAAGAAAATAGCAGGTTGCTGAAAATTTATAATAAGATTTTTTGGAAGCATATTATAAACCTGGCTTTAAAAAAAACGCAACCATTGTTGGCCATGAAAATTATATCACAGCGGTTGAAAAAAAACAAGTGAAAGTTATTCTTTGCTTACATCATTTTTTACCTGACTTTGTTGGTGGTACGGAAATTTATACGCTCAACATTGCAAAGTATTTAATTGAAAAAAATATAGACGTACTTGTTTTAATTCCCAACTTAGGCATTGAAAAAACTGAAGAATATGGATATGAAGGAGTAAGAATAATAAAATATGCAGAAAATAGTATAGAAGACCGGGATATGATACTGGGTAAAAAAAAACCATCCGGGTTGAAGGAATTTTCAGAAATAATACAAAAAGAAAATCCGGATATTGTTCATTTCCATGAGTTGGCGCCTGGTAAGGGCATCAGCATATTTCATGTAGAAAAAATTCATGAATTAAAAATTAAAGTAATCATCACTCTTCATGTTTCCTTTTATAGTTGTTTTAAAGGAACGCTGCTGTATAAAAATAAAGAGCAATGCGATGGTAAAATAATTTTAGAGAGATGTACTTCATGTATTTACCATGAAAAAAATATTAAAGGCTTAAAAGCTTCATTGTTGAAAAACACAGCAATGGCGCTTTATAAACTTCACATCAATGCCACTTCTGTCAATGGTAGCATGGGAACAGCTCTTGGTTTTCCTTATGTGATTGATAAAATAAGGATTGATCTTTTACGTCTTTCGTTCCTGGCAGAAAAAATAATTGTAATAGCAGATTGGTATAAAAATATATTGGAAAGAAATGGAGTACCACAGGAAAAACTTATTTATATAAAGCAGGGCTTGCCAAATGAAATACAAAATAAGCCTTTGCCACGGATGATTGATTTACCGCTTAAGGTTGTGTTTATTGGCCGCATAAACAAATTAAAGGGGCTTCACTTATTAACAGAAGCTGTAAGTAAAATAGATTCAACAAAAATTAACCTTGATATTTATGGCCCCGGAGATGAATCGGGTTATGGCTCCATTTTAAAAGAAAAAATAAAAGATTATAAAAATATATGCTGGAACGGCAGAATAGCCTCTGCAGATGTAATTGAAACATTAGCAAAATATCATGTGATGTGTTTGCCCTCTGCTTTTGAAATGAGCCCACTTGTAATACAGGAAGCCTTTGCAGCAGGAATTCCGGTATTAGCTTCTGATGTTTATGGAAATGCTGAACAGGTAAGGAATGGTGAAAACGGATGGCTGTTTAAGTTCAACGATGTTGAGAATCTAAAAGATAAACTGGAGATGCTTATCAATAATACTTCATTAATAACCGGTGCTATGAAAATATTGCCGGGGCTAAATAGTTTTAGAGAGGCAGGTAGCCAGCATTTAAAATTATATGAAGCAGTAGCCGAAAAGTATTCGTACGCTTGAAAATTTTATTTCTAACTACTCATAATCTTGCAACAAATCCACGGATAGTAAAAGAAATTGAGCTCGCTCTTTCCAAAGGCCATAAAGTCGAATTGATCTGCTTTGAATTTGATAACTGGAGCAGCCGGTTAAATGAACAATTAAAGACACGTTTTTCGAATGTCAAAACTCATACAATTAATGCAGGCAGAAACCCACTGCTGCCCTGGTTTATAAATGTACTGGCTGAAAAATCAAATCGTTTTTTTGGAAAAATATTTTCTTTAAGGTTAGCTGCATTATCACAGGCTGTTTCCCGGCGAAGTAATATGCTTATCACAAAAATTGAAAATGTTGATAGCGCTGATTTTGTAATTGGGCATAATCCCGGAGCATTGTTTCCAGCTTATTTTGCTGCAAAAAAATTCGATTGCCCAATGGGGTTCGATGTAGAAGATTATCATGCAGGTGAAGGCGATAATAAATTTTTACAAAATCTTACAAGGCAATTGATGTTAAAATTGCTTCCTCAAATGAACTATGTTTCTTTTGCTTCACTAAATATTATGCAGCATGTGAAACAAGACAGCAATATTGTTACAGGAAATTGGTTCCCTGTATTAAACTATTTTCCAGCAGAAGAATTCAGTGAACCAAACAGCCCGAATGATGGCCCGGTAAAAATGGTTTGGTTTTCACAAAATATAAACGCAGGGAGGGGACTGGAATTTATTTTACCTGCCGTAAAGCGATTAAAGAATGAAATGGAATTACACCTTATTGGTAATCTTAATAGTGATTTTTATGAGAAGTATTTAAAGAATATTTCAAACATTATTATACATCCGCCAATGAAACAAAGGGATTTACACCTCGGCTTGGAAAAGTTTGATATTGGCCTTGCATTGGAACCGGCAAAAGATAAAAATAATGAATTGGCTTTATCTAATAAGATATTGGCCTGCCTGCAAGCAGGGCTTTATATCGTAGCCACAAATACGGCCGCTCAGAAATCTTTTTTAAATGAGTTACCAGGACATGGAGTATGCTTTGACATTAAAGCGGATAATGCTGATGCAATATTTGAAAAGATTACTGGGGAGATCAATACGATTCGTAACAAAAAAAGCATGCGGTATAAAAATTTTGAAACCAAAAATTGGGAAACTGCCTCAATAGATTTATTAAAAGCGTGGAATAAGCAGGCTTGAGAAAGATGCTGATCTTATATCCTCATTTTCCACCATCTAATTTAGCTGGTGTGCACAGGCCAAGATTGTTTGCCCAACACTTGCCTTCCTTTGGGTGGGAGCCTGTTATATTAACGGTGCATGAAAAATATTATGAAGAAGCACCAGATTATAATTTAGAAAAATTACTTCCCCAGGCTTTAAGGATTGAAAAGGTAAAAGCATTTACGGTAACGAGGCCCAGGATAATTGGCGATATCGGGTTAAGGGCTTTTTTTCAATTGTACAAAAAAGCAAAGCAATTAATAAAAACAGAAGCATTTGATTTTTTATACATTCCCATTCCCTCTTTTTATTGTGCGTTATTAGGGCGTTGGCTGCACGAGAGCACAGGAATAAAATATGGTATAGATTACATTGATCCCTGGGTACATCATTTTCCGGGCAGTAATAAAATTTTCTCCCGGCATTGGGTTAGTACAAAAGTGGCCCGGTTGCTGGAACCCATTGCAGTAAAAAAAGCTTCGTTGATCACGGGAGTTGCGGAAGGGTATTATAAAGGTGTATCAGAAAGAAATCCTTATTTATCGCGGCATGCAATATTTGGAGCTATGCCTTATGGTGGTGAAAAAGAGGACCATAGGAAAGTGAAGGAACTGGATACAGGATCTAATCTTTTTAAAAATAAAAATGACAAATTAAAATTAGTTTATGCAGGTGCCATGTTGCCCAAAGCACACAGTGTGCTGGAAGAAGTTTTTAAGGTGATAAAAAATGAACCCGCAGTATTTTCGAATATTGAATTTCACTTTATAGGGACCGGTAAAAGAGTGGATGACCCCGAATCTTTCAATATAAAAATACTGGCAGAAAAATATAATTTATGGGAGACTGTTGTTTTTGAATATCCCAGGCGGATACCTTACCTGGACGTGCTGGTACATTTAGATAAAGCTGATGCAGTATTTATACTTGGTAGCACAGAGCCACATTATACTCCTTCGAAAGTGTACCAGGGAATACTTGCGGGAAAACCCATCCTTGCTGTACTTCATGAAAAAAGCTCCGCATCAAAAGTTATAGAAGAGGCAAATGCGGGCAAGGTATTAACCTTTAATGGAATTGACGATCTTGATACAATAGAAAATAATTTTGGATTAACCTTCAGGCAGTTTATTCAATTCCTTGAAGGCTTCAACCCCACGGTTGTTAATACAGATGTCTTTGATAAATATTCTGCCAGTTCAGTTACCAGGCAATTAGCTGGCCTGCTTGACAGTGCAATCGGGGAAAAATAATTGTCAAAGCCCGCAGTATATATCCGGCTACCGAAAACTGGTTTAGGCAATATGTTGCTGGTATGGGCGAGAGGTGTTGTGTTTGCAAGATTAAATAACCTGCCGTGGTACACTTCTTCCTGGTGGGGTATACGTATGGGGGCTTTTATAAGGAGAGAAAAAAGAAAAAGATTGTATAGGAGGTATTTTACTGAAACTTCCTTTTTGAGAAAACTCCAGCTTTCTTACAATTATCATTTTGGCAGAATACATAAAGAGCCCCCGGTACAAACGCTGCCCAAGGGCATTTATGAGAATGATCTTTTTGTTTTTAATAAAGTAATTACCGACAATGATCTTTTTGGCGCTCTAAGAAATCATAAAGAGTTAATACTTGACGAGCTTAATAAAATCATTACGCCCCGGATTAATAATTTACTTCAAAAATATCAACCCCCTGTGATAGGGATACATATCAGGAGGGGTGATTTTAAAATTGCAAACCCAATAACAGCCAATGAATTTTTTATTAAGGGAATTAATTTGATCAGGTCAGTTGCAGGGAGTGACCTGCCGGTCACTGTATTTACAGACGCAGAAAAAAATGAAATAGAAGGCATTTTAGCCTTGCCGGAAACCACCTTCGCTGCAAAGAATCCTGATATAGTTGATATTCTTTTATTAAGTAAAAGTAAAATTATGATTTTATCCCAGAGCAGCACATTCAGCTATTGGGCTGCATTTTTATCAGAGGCAATAGTGATCATGTGTAAAGATGATTGGCAGCAAAAAATAAGGGAAGATAGCTCACATTACCGGGAAATTAAATGGGATCATAATGATGAAGCATCAACAAATGAATTGGAAAAAATGATGACTAACATTCAAGTTGCTTTTGCTTAAATGAAAACAACTATGCCTCGATGGGTATTTTTGAATCTATAAAAAGCATTATAGGATATATATGGCAAAGCCCGTCCAATAAAGGCCAAAAGATGTATCGTGTTTCGCTTGCTATTGCATGGCAATGTTATAAGAGAATCGTAGGCCTTCCAATAATATCTGAGTTAGATAACGGAGCCAAATTTATTTTGGAACCGAACTCAACCAATAGCACAGGAAATATTTATGTAAAAACATACGAAGCTGAATACATTTATTTCCTGAGAAAACATATTTTAAAGGGGGGATTAATAATAGATATTGGTGCTCATATGGGGCTATACACACTTTTACTAAATGATTTATTTGTAGGAGGATATTGTTTCGAGCCTGCACCGGATACTTTTAGAGCATTAAAAACTAATCTTTTTATAAATGATCTCGTTGAAAAATTCTTACCCATAAATTCAGCAGTATCCGAAACCAGTACCGTCCAGGCTTTAAAAATGGAAGGTACTTTTTCCGGTGTAAATTACCTTGTCCGGAATATGGAAAATGCTGAAAATGTAGCGATCGTATCGGTAGTATCTATTGACAATTTTTTAACGGAAAAGAGTGAAAAAGAAAAAATTCATTTCATAAAAATAGATACCGAAGGAAATGAACTAAAGGTTTTGGAAGGTGGCTTACAAACTCTTAAAAATAATTCTCATTTAATTTTATTATTTGAAAATTCTTCTCCGACAAATTTAATAGCAATATTGTCATCCATTAATTTTAAGGTTTTTTCAATTGATAAAACTGGAAATATATTTTCTGATAAAAACTTTCTATTGCACTCATATAATCTTTTTGCTGTTGGTCCGGAACACCCGCTTTTTAAACAATTACTTTAATAGAAATTTTTTTGGCTGCATATATTACCTATTGTCAATAGCATGCAAAAAAAACTTGCAATAATCACTTCTCATCCCATTCAATATAATGCACCTCTCTTTAAAGAGATTGCCCAAAGAAATAATATATTAGTGAAAGTTTTCTATACGTGGGGACAATCAAAAGAAAAAATATTTGATCCGGGCTTTGGTAAAGAAAGGGAATGGGATTTACCTCTATTGGAGGGCTACGATTTTGAATTCGTAAATAACATTTCAAAATCCCCGGGCTCTCATTATTTTAAAGGGATAGACAATCCAGAACTGATTAGAATGATTGTCGAATATGATCCTAAGGCAATTCTTGTTTTTGGATGGAGTTTTAAAAGTCATTTAAAAGTAATTAAGCATTTTAAAGGAAAAGTAAAATTGTTGTTCCGGGGTGATTCTAATTTACTGGATGAAAGGAAAGGACTCTCAATAAGAAAAGTTATTAGAAAAATACTTTTAAAATGGGTATATAGTCTTGTTGATACTGCTCTATATGTTGGCAGCGCAAATAGAAATTATTACTTAAAGTATGGCTTAAAAAATGAACAATTGATATATGCGCCACATGCTATAGATAACTGCCGGTTTGCAAATGCTTCACAAAATACTATTAGGCAGCAATTTGGTATTCCGGATGACGATATTGTATTTCTTTTCGCCGGAAAATTTGAAAAAAAAAAAAATCCAATTTTGTTATTAGAAGCGTTCATCAGGGCAAATATAAATAATGCACATCTTTTATTAGTGGGAAATGGTGAATTGGAAAAACTTCTGAAATCGAGAGTACAAAGCCTGGATTCAGAAATTATAAGACATATTCATTTTATGGATTTTCAAAATCAAAGTAAGATGCCCGAAATTTATAATGCCTGTGATGTATTCGTTTTACCTTCACAAGGGCCTGGGGAAACGTGGGGCTTATCAGTTAATGAAGCTATGGCTTGCTCGCGTGCTGTATTAGTAAGCGATAAGTGTGGTTGCTATTTAGATTTAGTGCAGGATGGAGTAAATGGTTTTGTTTTCAACAGTAACGATATAAAAGGATTGGTTGAAAAAATGAAAGGAATAATTTTGAAAAACCTGGAAGAGATGGGAATGGCTTCACAACAAATTATCCAGAGCTGGTCTTATACTAATGTGTGCCTGGCAATAGAAAAAGAATGCAATAATGTCTATTTAAATTTTGGTACTGCAAGTTGAAAACTTTATTTCCTGCATCGTTTAATTGGGTGGGTTTAATTCTAACGGCTTTTTTGATCAAACTGACGTTTATGGATATAAGCCTGTTATCATTGCTGGCATTAGTCATATCTCTTTACCAGTTTTTTTTATTATTTGATAGTATAGGCCATATAATACCTACCCGCCATTTGCTGGGAAGTTTTATGTGTATTCAATTTTTTGTAGGGCCAACACTTGTGTATAATGGGCTGGAAAAATATCAATATTTCATGTACTGGATGCGCATCCCGGAATTGCAGTATTTTGAATATGTTATTCCTGCGGTGGCTTTGTTTATAATTGGGCTTCATATAAATGCGGGTAACTACAAAGGAGAAGTGGTAGATAAGAAAAAAGTAGAATTATTTATTCAACGAAATCCAAAAATCCCTTATTTATTTATCATCATTGGATTTTTAGCAAGTATTGTTGCCGGTTATTTTGGATCTGAACTAGGCTTTGTTTTTTACCTCTTAGGCAGTTTTAAATTCATCGGCTTATTTTTATTGGTATTAGGTACCAGGCAGATAAAGATTTGGGCACTTGTTCTTGTTATTGGCTCTATAATATCGTCTTCTCTTGCTAACGGCATGTTTCATGATTTACTTACATGGATCATATTTATGGCAGCAATTTTTGGAATCAAATACAAGTTTGATTTTAAAATAAAAATCATTGGGCTTTCTGCCCTTATTTTTATCGTCATTGTAATCCAGGCTTTAAAGGGAAGCTTCAGGACTGAACTTTCCGCGAATGGTGGCAATAACGGTGCGCAAGCCTTTTCAAAGTTATATGAAGAAAAAAATGAACAGGGAGGCTTTTTAAACATTAAATCTCTTGGTGAAAGCGTAACCCGTATTAACCAGGGTTTTATTATTACTAACATTATGATAACGGTTCCTGATCTTGTACCGTTTTCTAACGGCGAAGAAATGAGGCAAATACTGGAAGCAGCTATACTGCCCCGGATCTTAGCACCCGATAAACTAAAAGCAGGAGATAAATCCATCTTTGAAAAATATTCCCATATTCCTTTAGGAGGGGAAACTTCAATGGGCTTAAGCTCCATAGGTGATGCTTATATTAATTTTGGCATACTTGGAGGCGTAGCTTTTATGTTTGTATTAGGGTGGTTTTACAGTGCAGTTTTAAATAGCTTTCATAAGAACTCTTTTAAGTACCCGGTACTTATTTTATTTGTACCATTGGTATTTTACTATCCTATTCGCCCTGATTGTGAATTGCAAACTATCCTTACGCATTTGTTTAAATCCTGTTTTTTAATTTTTGTGATAATCCAGGTTTGGAAATATAAGTTTAGGGTCCCTCAATTAAAAATGCCAGCGAAGCTCGCACAGGCATAAGAATATTATTATTTACGATCAATAAAAAGGCAAGCTTCATTTAATAATATTTTATCCTATTAATGATTGCACTTAAGCATTTATTATATAAATACCTGGCAAATAATAAAGTTGGGAAATTATTACTCAACCTAAATTTTAATTCCCGGTTTACTGATACTGCACATTATTGGGAAAAAAGGTACAGGAATAAAGGAACTTCCGGGCCTGGCTCTTATGGAAATCCTGCTCTCTATAAATCTGGTATCCTAAATAAATTTGTAGCTGAAAATGAAATTGAAAAAGTAATAGAATTTGGCTGTGGTGATGGTAACCAGTTAAAACTATTTCATTTTCCTTCTTACATCGGTCTTGATGTTTCTAAAACTGCAATAGAAAAATGTATTGCCATTTTTAAAAATGATGCGTCAAAATGTTTTTTCCTTTATAATCCAAAAAGATTTGATAATGAATCGGCAAACTTTAAAGCCTGCCTTTGTTTATCTCTTGATGTAATTTATCATTTGCTGGAAGATGATGTATTTGAAATGTATATGCAGCATTTATTCAGATCATCCACAAATTTTGTAATCATTTATGCATGGGATGTCGATGGTAAGAAAAACCTGCATGTTAGGCACAGGAAGTTTACCCGTTGGACTGAAGAAAATATAAAAGAATGGAGCTTGGTGCAAACGATTGAAAATAAAAGCAACGATCCGCTTTGTGATTTTTTTATTTATAAAAAGAATGATACCGGCATAAACTAATCAGTGACTAAAATCTTCATCACCATTCCCTGGTTCCTTCCTGCGTTCCGTGCGGGAGGGCCCGTACAATCAATTGCTAACCTTGTAAAGGAATTTCATGAAGATGTGGAATACTTTATTTTTTGCAGTGACACCGATTTAAATGGTGCAGCACTGCAAAATATTATTACAGGGAAATGGATACAATACAATGACTATACAAAAGTTTGGTATGCGGCTCATGACAAAATAAGTGACAGTCTTGTAAAGCGGGTTGAAGAAATAAAGCCTGATGTTATCTATATTATCGGCATCTATTCCTGGCATTTTAATATTGTGCCTCTTTTATATTGCAAGGCTCCAAAGAAAATTCTTTCTACAAGAGGAATGTTGCATCCCGGAGCGCTGTCACAAAAAAAATGGAAAAAGAAAATATACCTGCAGCTTTTTAAATTAATGGAATACCACCATAAGATACAGTTTCATGCGACTGATGCGGAGGAAAGTAAATACATCAGCAATTACTTTGGTAAAGGCACAGCTATTTTTACAGCAGGGAACTTCGCTAATAAAATAGCCATGCTCCCTCTTGTGAAAAAAGAAGTGGGAGCTTTAAAAATGATAAGTATCGCACTTATCAGCCCGATGAAAAATATATTAATGGTATTGCAGGTTTTGGACAAGATGCAAGGCAATATTCAATATGATATTTATGGCCCGGTAAAAGATCATGATTACCTGAAGTTGTGTAAGGACCAGGTGAAGCTTTTGCCCCAAAATATCAAAGTTACATGGCATGGGGAGCTTGAGCCTGCAGGGGTTGCTGATGCTTTAGCAGGATCCCATATTTTTATTTTACCCAGCAAAAGTGAAAACTTTGGCCATGCAATCTATGAAGCGCTATCCGCGGGACGCCCTGTAATTACGAGTTATAATACGCCCTGGCAAAACCTGATGTCTTCAAAGGCAGGGATAAATGTGTGTGTTCAAACCAGCCAGGAACTGAAGAATGCAATAATGTTTTTAACAGCAATGGATAATGAAGAATTCGGATCATGGAGCCGTAGTAGCAGGAAGTATGCAGAGAATGCTATTGACGTGGAGGATATTAAAGAGGAGTACAGGAAGATGTTTGTAGCGGTGTAAGAGATTCATATTTGCATCAAAAATCTTTATAAGATTACGTAAATGATAAGCTGCTTAAGTATAGCTTAGGTATAGATAGTTTATAAACCCCTATTAGCGATTAACGCCTCACGTTAATGTACAAAAACAAAAACATATGGATATATCTTATAAAATTCCTTGGAGTGTTTTGTGTTTGTTACTTTGGAACCCTCATCGTGATAGGGTTAGCAGCGCCGGGAAATTATTACATTCCTTTTGTAAAAAAATATCTGGATTATGTAAGCTGGATAAAAATTTCATTATTGAGTGGAACGGAATTTCTTTTGTCCCTCTTTTCAATACATAGCCATAGTGAACCAGGATTTTTACAAAGAATTAACAATGGTAGGGGTGTCATCATCGCAATGGATTGTGTGGGCTATGGAGTGTATAGTTTTTGGATTGCTTTTGTAATAGCCAATAAGGGGAGGTTCCGGAAAAAAATTGTATGGACATTGCTTGGTTTACTTGCACTCTGGTTCATTAATGTGATCCGGATCACGTTATTTCTCCTTGCGATCAACAAAGGGTGGCCAATGCCATTGGGTATTGATCATCATACCTGGTTTAATATTGCGGCATACCTGTTAATCTTTTTTTTAATCTGGCTCTATGACCGTTCGTTCAAAGAGAATAAAATAAATGATTCTTCGTTTGAAACATGATGAAATAAATTTTAAGGGTGTGGATCTTTCCAAATACGATAATTCATGGTATAGGCCGGGGCCTGCATGGAAAAGAATTTTGTGGTATTGGATCAATGCCGTGGTATTTAATTCATCCTTTTTTCCATTTTATAAGCTTAAGGTTTTTTTATTAAAAATATTCGGAGCCAAAACAGGTAAGAACATTTTTATAAAGCCTTATGTTAATATAAAATATCCCTGGCTATTGGAAATTGGTAATAATGTCTGGATAGGGGAGAGAGTGTGGATTGACAACCTGGCAAAAATAACAATTGGCAATAATGTATGCCTGTCTCAGGGATGCTTACTGCTTACGGGAAATCATGATTATACAAAATCTTCTTTTGATTTGATCGTAAAAAACATTATTTTGCAGGATGGCGTGTGGATAGGTGGTCAAGCAACGGTGTGCGGAGGTGTTATTTGTAAAACACATTCTGTGCTTTCTGTTGGATCAGTTGCAACGGCTGATCTTGAATCTATGACCATTTACCAGGGAAATCCCGCCATAAAAGTGAAGCAAAGAAAAGTGGATTGATAGTCACCCGATTAATTTCTCATTAACTCATCGCCCCCGAATTAAGTTTTAGTAAAATTACTATGATTAGTAAAAAAGATATGTTTCTTTATAGTTTAATCTACCTACTACCTAATGAAAGTTTCTATTGTTACCGTAACATTCAATTCAGCAAAGTATCTCACTGACTGCATTGATTCCGTAAGAAGTCAGGATCATCCTGACATTGAGCATATAATCATTGATGGCATGTCAACAGATGGAACTGTTGGTATTATACGAAGGAATAAATCGTATATTTCCGCATGGATATCCGAGCCAGATCGTGGAATGTATGATGCGATCAATAAAGGAATAGACCTGGCAACAGGTGACATTATCGGCATTCTCAACAGTGATGATATGTTTGCCTCGGCAGATGTAATTTCCCAAATAGTAAAATGCTTTAAAGAAACGGGTACCGATTCAGTATATGGTGACCTGGTGTATGTACATCCCGAGAATACCAGTAAGGTATTCCGCTACTGGAAAGGATTGCCTTATAACAGGTCACGGTTTAAAACGGGCTGGATGCCTGCCCATCCAACATTTTATATTAAAAGGAGCCTTATTGAAGATCATGGCACTTATGAAAACCACTACTTTACTGCCGCCGACTATGAATTCATGGCCCGTTATCTATACCTGCTAAAAGTAAGTTCATTTTACCTTCCCAAGATGATCGTGAAGATGCGTAATGGCGGCATCAGCAATGGCAACATTTACCACAGGCTAAGGGCTAACCGACGCGATTACCTTGCGATGAAGAGAAATAATATACCGTTCCCATTTATCGTTTCCATACTTAAGCCACTTTCCAAACTTCCCCAATACTCTAAAAACCTAAACAAAAAAATCCTCAGCAAAAATAAAGAGGATGCCCTGATCGCGGCTTCTGTTTCATACTTTCGTAAGGCAGACCATCATTCAAAAATACCGGGTTGAGTTTTTTTTCGAGCAAAAATAAGGCTGTTCCTGATTATCGCTTCTCCAACCTGGTGCAGGATATTCATTCCCATATATTACCGGGCCTGGATGATGGCTCTCCTGACATAGAAACTTCACTGGAACTTGTAAAAGCTTTATCGGATACGGGTATTAACCGCCTGATATGCACACCTCATATTATTGCTGACATATACCGCAACACGCCTGAAAAAATTAATGCGGCACTTGAAATTTTAAAAAAAGCCTGCTTGAAAAACGGTCTGGATACTGATATAACTGCGGGTGCAGAGTATATGCTTGATGATCATTTTATGGAATTACTGAGGACAAAACAGCCGTTGCTTACGCTACGAAAAAATTATATTCTTACGGAGCTTTCTTATGCCATACCACCAAATAACCTGGAGCAAATATCATTTGAGATAAATATAAATAATTATCAACCCTTGATGGCACACCCGGAAAGATATTTCTACTATCATGATAACTACAATGCCTATTACAGGCTTAAGGACCTTGGATTTTTTCTACAGGTAAACCTTCTTTCACTTACAGGGCACTATGGCAAACCGGTTACAAAAGCTGCCCAATTCCTCTTTAAAAATAATCTTGTTGATTTTGTGGGATCAGATATTCACCACATCGGCCACTTGAATTTATTGACAAATGACCATAACAGGGGTATCATTCAAAAATATTTGGGAGATAGAACTTATAACCAGTTTTGAGCCTCTGTCCACGGCGCGGGAATGTAGGCCATAATTCTATTCGCATTCGCTAATTTTTAAAAAGGAAAGTGGCTCACTTTCTTTTTCATTTCAAAAAAATATTTCCGGCCCTTCCTATCGGGAAAGGGCTTCAGTAGGGACTTTAACCTTCATAACGGTATGTGGGGATGGGCTCCTTATCTTTGCATTCATGAAACATCTTTCTTCACTTAACAAATATTTCTGGAAATATAAATGGCTGTTCCTGATGGGAATGGTATTTATCGTTTTATCTAATTATTTCAGGATACTGGCACCACAGGTTACAAAATATGTTTTAAACACGGTTGAGATAAGCCTGAAACAGGAGCGTGCAACAACAGATAAAGAGGTAAGAACCAATTATGACCCGATTGTAAAAAGCCTTTTTATTAATAAGCTCGACAACAGGAAAGCTTCATTCAAAACCAAAATACTTTATTCAGGTATCATCCTTTTGGTACTGGCGCTTATCAGCGGATTTTTTATGTTCCTGATGCGACAGACTATTATTGTAATGAGCCGCCATATTGAATATGAGCAGAAGAATGAAATATTTGACCATTACCAGATGCTGGATACCAATTTTTATAAAACCCATAACACAGGCGACCTTATGAGCCGCATTTCAGAAGATGTGAGCCGGGTACGCATGTACACAGGGCCAGCCATAATGTACCTGATCAATCTCGCTGCTACAATTGGTTTTTCAGTATCATATATGTTCAATGAAAATAAAGAGCTTACTTTTTATGTTCTTTCCCCACTGCCAATTCTTGCGATTACTATTTATTATGTAAACAATATCATCAACCGTAAAAGTGATAAGATACAATCATTGCTTTCTGATCTCACTACCAATGCACAGGAATCTTATTCAGGGATACGGGTGATCAAATCTTTTGTACAGGAAAAAGCAATGCTTGGCTTTTTTGAAAAAAACTCCGAAGCATATAGGAGCAACGCAATTTCACTGGCAAAAACAGAAGCCATCTATTTTCCTTCTATGGGCCTGATGATAGGTATCAGCACTTTACTAACTATTATGATTGGTGGCTTTTATGTAATTGACGGCAGCATTAATATTGGGGTGATTGGTGAGTTTGTTATGTACATCCTTATGCTTACTTTCCCCGTAATGGCAATAGGATGGACAGCCAGTATGATACAGAGAGCTGCCACCTCACAGCGACGGATAAACGAATTTTTACATACTGAGCCATCCATACAAAATAAAACAGGTGCAAAAAAAATTATCCTGAACGGAAATATAGAATTCAGGGATGTAGATTTTATTTACCCGCATACGGGAATACATGCTATAAAAGACTTTAGCCTTACCATCCAAAAAGGACAAAAAGTAGCCATAATCGGTAAAACGGGATCAGGAAAATCTACAATCGCACAGTTAATGCTGCGGATGTATGACCCTCAAAAAGGAAAGATTTTATATGATGGAATTGATGTGCACGATATAGAGCTTAATACTCTCCGCTCACAAATAAGTTATGTGCCACAGGATGTATTTTTATTTAGCGATACAGTCGAAAATAATATTGGGTTTGCATTAGAAAATGCTTCCGGTGAAATTGTTGTTGAAGCTGCAAAAAACTCCGCAGTCGCAAAAGAGATCGGACAGTTTCCGCTGGGCTATAAAACAATGATAGGGGAGCGGGGCGTAACCCTCAGTGGAGGACAGAAGCAACGAATATCTATTGCAAGGGCCCTTATTAAGGATCACGAAATTGTAATATTTGACGATTGCTTAAGTGCTGTGGATGCAAAAACCGAAAATGAAATCATATCCAACCTTTATTATTTTTTGCATGAAAAAACGGCGGTCATCATTACACATAGAATATTTTCTCTTTTTAATTTCGATAACATCATTGTTTTAAAAGATGGTGCCATCACTGAAACAGGCACGCATAATGAATTGCTTGAACAAAATGGCATGTATGCTGAAATGTATATTAACCAGCAAAAGCATGAAAAGAAATATGAACCAGGCATAATGTAGTGATCCAATTATTTTGCCAATTGAAAAACAATTTTATCTTTGCTCCAATTGAGAATCAGATAACTAATAAAAAAAATTACAAAAGTGGCGTACGAAAATAATGACAAGAAGATGGAAAGCGTTTACAGCCAGCGAATAAGAGCTGGTAAAAGAAGGACGTACTTCTTTGATGTAAGAGAAACCCGAGGTAATGATTACTATTTAACCATAACGGAAAGCCGTAAAAAGTTCAATGAAGATGGTTACGACCGGCACAAAATATTTTTATACAAAGAGGATTTTAATAAATTCCTTAAAGGAATGACTGAAGCAATTGATTTTGTAAAAACCGACCTGATGCCCGATTTTGATTTTGATGCTTTCAACCATGAGAATGATAATTACGAAGGCAATGCTCCCCAGCCAAAAAAGGAAGAACCTAAAAATATGCCAGAAGAAAACGGAGATGAAACCCTAACAGGTATTGCTTCTGCGGCAACTCCTGAAATTGATTCAACACCGGAAGAATTACCAACTGCTGAACCTGATGAAACCAGCACACCTGATACATCTCACAAAGATGAAGAAGTGGATAAATGGTGATATGGAAAATTATTTTTAAAAAATTCTCCCAATATTTGGGGGATTTTTTTTGCCTTTAATTGCAGGAATTCCCTGAAAGTCATAAGACAGAAGAATATTATAATTAGAATGATCAAGGAATTAAACAAGACATGATATTATCTAACGGTGAAGGATATATTTCCGTTTTAGTTTCAAAAAAGAGATTTGACAACCGAAAGTCGGTGCAAAATTCTGATCAGGTAAGCTTTTTTGGGTCTTTGTTCTTTAAGTTTACCTGGTTTAATAGCTTCTTCAAGTACTAATATTATTGTCCAAAAATTTCGGGGAAATTTATTTTGTAGAAAAAAATTGCAATCTGTGCAATCCGTGGCAACAAACCTATTGCCTTAATTTTTTGTAGGCATTTATCAATCCATTTGTCGAGCTGTCATGAGATGATATTTCTTCTTTGCCCATTAGCTCCGGTAAAATATTTTTAGCAAGTTGTTTACCAAGTTCCACGCCCCATTGATCGAAGCTGAAAATGTTCCAGATGATTCCCTGAACAAAAATCTTATGTTCATACAAAGCAATGAGCTCACCTAAAGTCGTGGGAGTAATTTTGGTAATAAGGAAAGAATTGGTTGGCTTATTACCATCAAATTCTTTAAATGGCGCGACCATGCCCGGAACATTTTCCTGTGATAATTGCCCTTTAGTTTTTCCATTCATCAACGCTTCCGTTTGTGCGAAAAAGTTAGAGAGTAATATTTTGTGGTGATCGCCCATTGGGTTATGCGTTAGAACTGTAGCAAGAAAATCACAAGGTATCACCAAAGTGCCCTGGTGTATTAACTGGTAAAATGCATGCTGTCCGTTAGTGCCCGGCTCGCCCCATATTACCGGGCCGGTAGCATATGTTACAACACTTCCATTACGATCTACATGCTTGCCATTACTTTCCATATTGCCTTGCTGAAAATAAGCAGCAAACCTATGCAGATACTGGTCGTATGGGAGGATCGCTTCGGATTGCGCGCCAAAAAAATTAATATACCACAAGCTGATAAGGGCCATTACAACCGGAACATTTTTTTCAAAACTTTTTTCGCTAAAATGCCTGTCAACTTCATAGCCTCCCTTTAATAGATCTTCAAAATTATCATAGCCAATGGTAAGTGCAATAGATAAACCAATTGCGCTCCACAAACTGTAACGGCCTCCAACCCAATCCCAAAAGACAAACATATTTTGGGTATCAATACCAAATTCTTTTACATCTTTCTCGTTTGTGCTGAGGGCTACAAAATGTTTGGCGACCGCATTTTCGTCCATTGCACTTTTCAGGAACCAATCCCTGGCTGAATGCGCATTTGTCATGGTTTCCTGAGTAGTAAATGTTTTTGACGCGATCAGAAATAGAGTTTCCTCTGGCGTAATTTTCTTTAATACTTCTGCAAGGTCCGTTCCATCAATATTACTTACGAAGTGGGCTTCTATTCCATCAACTCTGTAAGGCATCAACGCCTCTGTAACCATCACTGGGCCAAGATCACTGCCACCAATTCCTATATTTACAATGTATTTTATCTTTTTTCCTGAATACCCGAGCCACTCACCGCTATGAATTTTGTTACAGAATGTTTTCATCTGGGATTGCACCTTTTTCACATCGGACATTACATCTTTACCATCAACCAAAACCGGCACTCCGGAAAAATTTCTTAATGCAGTATGTAGGACCGGCCTGCCTTCCGTTTCGTTTATTTTTTCCCCGCTAAACATCGCTTTAATCGCTTCCTGCAGCCCGCACTCATCTGCCAGTTGTAGCAACAGTTGCAATGTTTCATCTGTTACTAAATTTTTTGAAAAATCGCAGATGATATCAGGTAAAGCAAAAGAATATTTGGAAAATCTTTCCGGATCTTCCATAAACAAATCTTTAACACGTACATTTTTAATTTCTTCAAAATGCTGTTGCAACAATTTCCATGATCTGGTTTGAGAAGGGTTTACTTTAGGAAGCATAATTGAATTCGATTTTAAAATTTTTTTGAAGGACGAAGTTAATACATGATAGCAAAAAGATCAGGATGATATTCTATAGCTAAAAATTAACCTGGGGAGTACCATCTCCTAAAATTTTGGCTTCTGAAAAATGATGCCCGCTGGTAGTAGTGAAATTAATTCCTTATTCCAAAAGAGAGCGAAAAATTATATGCTTTCAATTACTTTAATTGTGTCGATAACCATTCTTTCAGTTACATCAAGGTGCAATACCATTCTTATCTGTGTAGGAGAAATTGGAATAACTAAAATCTCATATTGCCTGAAAGCATCAGTAAGTGTTTGGGCGGTATAATCGCCTGTTACTTCGAAAATAATAATATTAGTTTCTACCGGCATCATCTTACCTGTAAATTCCCGGAGAAGGAGCGTCTTAGCTAATTCTTTAGCATGTAGATGATCAGCCTTCAATCTCTCAATATTATTTTCAAGTGCAAAAATGCCTGCGGCGGCCAGGTAACCTCCTTGCCTCATACCACCACCGAAAACTTTTCTAACACGCAGGGCCTTGTAAATAAAATCTTTTGTTCCAAGTAAGACGCTTCCGACAGGTGCTCCAAGGCCCTTACTAAGGCAAATGGAAATGCTATCGAATATTTCACCATAATCCACTGGCTTCTCCCTCTTTTCAACAATAGCATTGAACAACCTCGCACCGTCCAAATGCAACTTCAGGTTATTTTGCAAACAAACCTCTTTAATCTTTTGTATTTCAGCGAATTCATAGCAACTGCCGCCCCCGCGGTTTGCAGAATTTTCAAGACTTACAAGGCTACTTACGGGTTTGTGGACATCCTGGGAATTTATTGCTGAAAGAACAAGATCAGCATTAATTCTTCCCCTATCTCCATCTAAAGGTTTTACCTGACATCCTGAATTGAATGCAATTCCTCCGCCTTCATATATATAGACATGGCTAAGCCTATCACATATTACCTCATCACCAGGCTGTGTGTGGCATTTTATTGCAATTTGATTGGTCATGGTACCGCTTGGACAAAATATTGCTGCCTCCATCCCAAACATTTCTGCAGCCATTTGTTCCAATTGGTTTACTGTGGGATCTTCGCCAAAAACATCATCGCCTACATTGGCATTAAACATTACTTTCAGCATAGCTGAAGTTGGTTTTGTAAAAGTATCCGACCTTAAATCTATCATTTGGCTAAATTATTGAAGATAAAGATGTGCAAATAAATTTTCCCTTAAAAAATTATTCAAAATTATTATGCTTAACATTAAGTTTAATTAAATAATGTAAAGGTTATGAAATGCCAATTTTGAATTGTAAATTTGCAAATGTTCATAGAAGATTTGGCGATTAACACATCTTTTGCAACATTTCCCCCTTTTTTTATGTCTTACAATCTTATATACTAATCATTAATTATAAACACACATGAGGCAACTTAAAATTGCTACGCAGATTACCAACCGTGATTCACAAGCAGTTGAGAAATATTTGCAGGAGATTTCCAAGATTGGAATGATTACCCCTGAAGAAGAAACTATTTTAGCACAGAAAATTAAAATGGGCGACCAGAGAGCTTTAGAGCGCCTCACAACAGCCAACCTACGTTTCGTAGTTTCAGTTGCAAAACAGTATCAACACCAAGGTTTATCATTGAGCGATCTTATTAACGAGGGCAACCTCGGCTTAATAAAAGCGGCGCAACGCTTTGATGAAACTAAAGGTTTCAAATTTATTTCATACGCCGTATGGTGGATTCGCCAGTCCATTTTACAAGCGTTGGCAGAGCAGGGCAGATTAGTCCGCCTGCCTCAAAACAAAATTGGCACCTATAATAAAGCTAATAAAGCCTATATGGCTTTTGAACAGGAACATGAAAGGGAACCTTCTACCGAAGAGCTTTCTGAAATTCTTGAGATGAGCGAAACAGAGATCAACAATATTTTCCAAAGTAATACCCGCCACACTTCCCTGGATGCACCGGTTCATGAAGCCGAGGATGTAGCCATGGGTGATCTTTTGAAAGGCCCCGGAGAAACTGATGAAGATGTAATGCACGATTCGCTGAAGAATGAAATTCGCCGTGTCTTGAAATCTTTAAGTCCCCGTGAGGCAGAGATTGTAAATGCGTATTTTGGGCTTGATGGAGAAAATGGAGTTACAATTGAACAAATAGGCCAGAAATATGACCTTACAAAAGAACGCATACGCCAGATAAAGGAAAGAGCTATTAAGCGCCTTCAAAAAGCACGGTATAGCAGTGCGCTTAAAGCGTATTTAGGTTAATTTTTTTCTTGAAATTATTAAGGCTGTCTCAACTGACGGCCTTTTTTGTTTTAGCCATTCAGAAAGAAATGAGACGATATTAAGTTGTTTCAATTATAGAATTGTTTAAACAGGAAATTCAGCATGTATTTTTATTTAATTTTACATTATATGAAAACATGTTTATTATTTTTCTGTGCGCTGGTATTTCTATCATGTGAAAAAAATATCAATTTTAATCTTAAAGAAGCTCCCGATTTACTTGTTGTTGATGCATCTATTGAAAACGGCGGGCCCCCGATCGTAGTATTATCCAACAGCTTCGATTATTTCAGTAAAATAACTCCCTCCCTCTTAGCAGGTATCTTCGTGCACGATGCAAATGTATTTATATCAAGAGGTAATACGACCCAACAATTAAAGGAATATTTTATCGATTCAGCAGGCGGTAACCGTATATATTATTATTCTGTTGATAGTGCAAATTTGCCTGGTGCTTTTGTTGGTCAAACTGATACAAAATATGATTTGAAAGTAATTTCTAACGGAAAAGAGTATGATGCTACAACTACTATTCCACCGCTTTCTAAGAAGGTTGATTCGCTTTGGTGGAAGCCTGCACCTTTTACTACAGACTCTTCTAAAGTTGTGGTGTTTGTAAGGGCTACGGATCCACCAGGCCTTGGTAATTACATACGATATTTTACAAAGCAAAATAATGGGCGCTATTTACCAGGTATTCAATCAGTTTTTGATGACCAGCTTATTGATGGTACAACATATGATTTGAGGCTCGACCCGGGGATTGACCGCAATGATCCGGTAAGTTTTGATGATAATTTCTTCCATCATGGTGATACAGTCACATTAAAGCTTAGTAATATTGACCGGTCGACTTATCATTTCTGGCTTACCATGGAATTTGCATACCAGAGCATTGGAAATCCTTTTGCTTCACCTAATACCGTTTTAGGAAATATAACTAATGGTGCTTTAGGGGCGTTTTGCGGATACTCATCTACCTTTAAAACACTTATTATTCCTAAATAAAATATTTTAAGTTTTCTATATAATATAGCAGGCTTTTTCAATCTTCAAATTCACTAAATTTGAAAACATTAAATTTATGGATACAAAAAACGAACATGTTCAATGCCTGATTATCGGCTCTGGACCTGCAGGGTACACAGCCGCCATCTACGCGGCGAGGGCGAATCTTAAGCCGGTCTTATATCAGGGCATTCAACCCGGCGGGCAACTTACTATTACTACAGAAGTAGAAAATTACCCGGGCTATGCTGATGGTGTGCAGGGGCCTGATATGATGATAGATTTTGAAAAGCAAGCTAAAAGAATGGGCACCGATATCCGGTATGGGCTTGCAACGGAAGTTGATTTTTCTGCATGCCCGCTGAGGGTTCAAATTGATGAAGAAATATGGATTGAAGCAGATACCATAATTCTTTCAACCGGGGCGAGCGCCAAATGGCTTGGTATTGAAAGTGAGCAACGCCTTAACGGGCATGGTGTAAGCGCTTGTGCTGTATGCGATGGCTTTTTCTTTAAAGGAAAAGATGTTTGTATTATAGGGGCGGGCGATACTGCGGCAGAGGAAGCTTTATACCTGAGCAAGATTTGTAAATTCGTACATATGTTTGTGAGACGCGATGAAATGCGTGCCAGCAAAATAATGCAGCAGAGGGTTTTGAATACTTCCAATATTAAAGTTTACTGGAGTACCGAAGTAGATGAAATATTAGGTGAAGAAAAAGTGGATTCCGTAAGGATAATAAATAATAAAACAGGGGATAAAGAAGTCATTCCTGTAAGTGCCTATTTTGTTGCGATTGGCCACACCCCTAATTCTGATATTTTTAAAGGCTGGCTTGATATGGATGAAAGTGGTTATGTAAAAGTGATACCCGGTTCTTCAAAAACTAATATAGAAGGCGTGTTTGCTGCCGGTGACCTTCAGGATAAAATATATCGCCAGGCTGTAACAGCCGCTGGTACAGGATGCATGGCTGCCCTCGATGCTGAAAGATATTTGAGCACTCTTGAACACCCCGTACCTTCAGATAAAGTAATGATCCCATTAAGTGAAAATGAAAAAGCTGGTTAAACCGTTTTAATAAGGTTTCAAAAAATATGATCAAGGTTCAACTACACCAACTTAAATTCAATTCTTTTCACGGCATTCATGAAGAAGAGAAAATTCTTGGGAATGATTATGTAATTGATGTTTCGGTTGAAATCCATGAGAATATTTCCGTGATCACATCAATCCACGAGACAATAAATTATGCGGAAATTTACAGGATAATTAAAATGAGAATGGAAATACCAACACCCCTTCTTGAAACTATTTTAATGGAAATCGGGAATGAAATGCATGACCGCTTTCCGAGGGTAAAATCAATAAATATTTCGATACAAAAAATGCATCCTCCTATCGAGGGTATTGAAGGCTCTGCAATTGTAAGCTATCATAAGGAATTTTGACCCCAATATCAATTGATATGAAGAAGACATTATATCGGCTATGAAAATAATCATTCTCGTTTCTCTTCTTTTCTTTTCCAGCCTTATATTCGCACAGGATATAAATTCCTATATTAGTCAGGCGGGTCAGTGTGAATCTGCCATGAATGATGAACAGGCAATTGTAAAATACAAGGAGGCCCTAAAAATTCAACCTGGTAATATTTTTGCCATGTGTAAAGCCAGCGAGCTGTGCAGCAGGATAGGCGCAAGGCTTAAAAATAATAAAGCAAAACAGGTTGATTATTTCACCGCTGCCAGGACTTATGCGCAAACTGCTCTGAAACTTGAGCCACTCAATTCCGAATCTAATTTCGTGATGGCTTTGGTTATGGGGAGGGAGGCGATAATTAAAGGTGGCAAAGAAAAAATAATGGCGGTAAAAGACATTAAAAATTATGCTGATCTTTCAATAAAGTATAATCCTAATAATTTTAAAGCCTGGTATATTCTAGGCAAATGGTATTATGAAGTAAGCGGCCTTAATTATTTTGAACGAACTGCTGTGAGAATGTTCTTCGGCGCGCTTCCCAAAGCCGGAATCGATGATGCTATAACTTGTTTTGAGAAATCAAAATCTATAAACCCAGGCTTTGTTTTAAATTATCTTTCTCTTGCAAAGGCTTATAAAAGAAAGGATGAAGAGCCTAAGGCTAAACAAAACCTTGCTTTCATGATTTCGCTTCCTGAGCAAACGCAAGACGACGCAGAAATTAAATCTGAAGGGCGTGAACTTCTAAAAAAATGGAATTAAGATTTTATATATAAGAATTAAAAGTGAGAATTTTGAATTTTTAGTAACGAATAATCGCTTTTTTATCAATTATTAGAATTAAAAAAAACCCGACAAAAGCATGCTAACCAAAAAAGTCCTACTGGGGTGTATCATTTTTATTTATGTTTCAGCAACTGCTCAAACAGCAACCTCGACGTATGACCCTCACGACCTTTTTACACCTAACTTTTATCCTTCATCGGTTAATGAATACAGATCTGCCGATGGACAGCCGGGCCCAAAGTACTGGACTAATAAAGCCAGCTATAAAATAGCTGCCTCATTAGATGATGCGAAAGATGAGATTACCGGAAGCGTTACCATTACCTATACTAACAATAGCCCACATCCACTTTCATACGTGTGGCTGTATCTCGATCAAAACCTTTATGATCTTAACTCACGAGGCCAGGCTAAGACGCCGGCTACACGACGTAGCCGCTATGGCGATGTGAATTCAAAATTCGATGGTGGTTATAAAATACAATCTATAAAGCTCTTGTCTTTTGCAAAAGGAAAAGTCTCAGAAACAAATCTTACAAATGTTGTTTCCGATACCCGGATGCAGCTTCGCCTTTCAGCCCCGCTCGCTCCCAATGGTGGTTCCGTTCAATTTAAAATTGATTATTCATATCTCATTCCTACTTACGGGTCAGACAGAACAGGTATCCTGGACACAAAAAATGGAAAAATTTATGCCATCGCACAATGGTATCCCCGCATGTGTGTGTATGATGATATTGAAGGATGGAACACTTTACCTTATTTAGGAGCAGGTGAATTTTACCTGGATTATGGTGATTATGATTTTACCATTACAACGCCGGCAAATCATATTGTCGCAGGATCGGGCGAGTTGCTGAATCCACAGGATGTATTAACTCCCGCACAACTTAAAAGATATAACCAGGCAAAGCAAAGTGATAAAACAGTAATGATCAGGAGCGCAGCAGAAATAAATGATCCTTCTTCCCGCCCCCAAAAAGAAAAGCTCACCTGGCATTTTAAAATAAATAATGCAAGAGACGTGTCATGGGCTTCCTCCAAATCATTTATATGGGACGCTGCAAGAATGAATCTTCCTTCTGGAAGAAAAGCTTTGGCGATGAGCGTTTACCCGGTTGAATCTGCTGGTGACAGTGCATGGGGAAGATCAACAGAATATACAAAGGGCAGCATTGAAAACTATTCTAAAAGATGGTATGAATATCCTTATAATACTGCTACAAACGTTGCTTCAAATGTAGGTGGTATGGAATATCCATCCATAGTTTTCTGTGGCTATAGAGCACAGATGAGCGGCCTTTTCGGTGTAACAGATCATGAATTCGGGCATACGTGGTTCCCTATGATCGTTGGAAGCAACGAGAGAAAATATGGATGGATGGATGAAGGCTTTAATACTTTTATTAATTCACTTGCCAATTTAGATTTTAATAATGGAGAATATAACCCAAAACCGCAAAATAAGGGATCGTATTATAAATATATGTTCAGCAACAATACTGAAACCGTTATGAGCGAGCCGGATGCGCTTAGGGAAATTAATATTGGCCTTGCTCTTTATAGTAAACCTGGCTATGCGCTTACTATCCTCAGGGATGAAATTTTAGGCCCTGAAAGATTTGATTATGCATTTCAAACTTATATTAAAAAATGGGCTTATAAACATCCTACACCATGGGATTTTTTCAGAACGATGGAAAACGCTTCCGGCGAGGATCTTGGATGGTTTTGGAAAGGAATGATCATTGAAAATTATAAGCTTGACCAGGCGATTACTGAAGTTAAGTACGTAAACAATGATTCAACCAAAGGTGCATTAATAAGTCTTGTAAATCTTGACCGGATGGCTATGCCTGTCTACCTGAGTTATGAAACTGAAAGTGGAAAAAAGGGCTCCTTAAAAATTCCTGTGGAAGTTTGGCAAAATGGTTCAAAATGGATTGTAAAATTAAATACTATTGAAGCCCTTAAAAGTGTAACTATAGATCCTGAGCATATTTTCCCTGATTCTTATTTTGATAACAATACCTGGATGCATAATTAACCAAATATTAAATATTACACCTCACTTTTTTTATAACCGGGCTCACAGCACATTAATACATTTTGCTCATTATCACATTAGCAAATAGAATATTACCTTATTGGCATATTGGCTAATTAACTCTACTTTTGCACCCATTTTATGAAATCTATTAGCGAGATATTCACCCTGCTTGAGAAGCCTAAGAACATTGTAATTACATTCCATCAAAAGCCTGATGCTGATGCAATGGGTTCCGGTTTGGGCCTTTATAATTTCCTTTTGCAGTTGGGGCATACAGTTACGGTAGTATCGCCAACTAACTGGGCAGGGTTTTTAAACTGGATGCCAGGCGCGAAAAAGGTGCTTGATTATGAAATACAGACTGACAAATCAAATGTTGCCGTGCAGGAAGCTGAATGGGTTTTCTGTCTTGACTTTAATATCTTAAACAGGGTAAAGAAGATGGAACCAATTCTTCAAAGCCTGGCTAATAAAAAAATATTAATAGACCATCACCAGCAACCGCAGGTGGAAGAATTCGATTATGGAATAAGCGATCCTTCTAAAAGCTCCACGGCGGAAATGGTTTATGATTTTATAACTGAAAGTGGCCATGGTGATAAGATAAATACGCAAGTTGCGGAATGCCTTTATGCAGGTGTGATGACGGATACAGGATCTTTCCGTTTTACTTCTACTTCATCAAGTGTGCACAGGATGATCGCTGACCTGAAAGACAAGGGGCTCGAGCATAGCCAGGTTCATGAAAATCTTTTTGATAATTTTCTTGAAGGCCGGTTTCGTTTTTTTGGGAATATTTTATTGAACAGGATGGAAGTATTTTATGAGTATAATACCGCCCTTATTGCCATTCCCCAACAGGATCTTATTAAATACAATGTAAAAACCGGTGATACAGAAGGCCTCGTAAACTTTCCCTTAAGCATAAAGGGAATCAAGCTTGCAGCAGTTATTATAGATCGCGGTGATGAACGTAAAAGCTCCTTTCGCAGTAAGGGTGGTTTTGATGTGAATTCCTTTGCAAGAAAATATTTTAATGGAGGAGGGCATTTTAATGCGGCAGGTGGCAAAAATTCCGAGCCGTTGGAAGAGGTAGTGCGCCAGTTTAAAGAAGCTATTAAAGACAGTAAAGAGCAATTAAAAAGTTATCAATTTTAAAAAAAATAAATAAACATGAACAAATCAATTTTCCTGGCAGCAGCAACAATTTTATTCCTGGCTGCAGGATGCACTGAACAAAAATTTGTAAAAACTAAAAGTGGTTTGGAATACAAAATATTAGGCGGAAGCGGTGGCAAGGAAATTAAGTATGGAAATACGATTAAATTCACGGCTTTTAGTTATTATAATGATTCACTAATGTCGACTCCTTACGATTCGGTACCTCAATTAATGGAAATAGATTCAACCAAGCTCCCTCCTGAGTATATTGAAATATTTAAGGCAGCGAAAAAAGGTGACAGCATAATTACCCGCATTTCAGTTGATACAATCAGGAAAATGAATCCCAACGTACCACCCTTCGCAAAAAAAGGACAGTACCTGGGTTATCGGTTTAAAATACTTGATGTGATTACAGACCCGGCGCAGGCTGATGCGATGAAGAGAGAAACCATGGAAAGCCTTAGGAGACTGGATTCGATTTCTGTGATTAAGCAAGAAGGGATAGACGATAAAATCCTAAGTGATTATCTTGCAAAAAATAATATTACCACAACAAAAACTTCTAAAGGAACTTATGTTGAAATTCAAAATCCAGGCACAGGCGAACAGGTAGAAACTGGTAAAGCTATAACCGTAGATTATAAAGGAATGACACTCGCAGGAAAAATATTTGACCAGAGTTATGACTCTTCCGGAAAATCTGTAAAACCATTTACATTCATGGTAGGAGAGCGTGGCGCAATTGAGGGATGGCCTGACGGTCTTGTTTATTTCAAGAAGGGTGGAAAGGGGCGTTTGTTTATTCCTTCTCACCTGGCA
>DASYOM010000057.1:0-1705 GCA_036007765.1 Chitinophagaceae bacterium
ACCTTATGGCAGATTTGCAAGAGGCTTCGATCACGCTCATGGTAAAGACTCTTTATTTTTCAATATAGACGATAATTTGTTTTCTCAATTCCCAAACAATGGCAAGGACACAATACAACTGCATATTGTTTATTACGATACTACTGGTTCCTGGAAAATATTTTATGATGCCGTGGGCAATTCTCAATATCCTATAGGAACAATTACTAATGGGAATTCTCATAAATGGAAAGATGTTTACTATACTATTAAGGATGGCAAGTTCAACAATCGCGAGTTACATGGTACAGATATTATGATTATAAACGCCGACGCATACAATAAAATGTTTCACCTCGTTGAAATAACTAAACTGCCACCAAATTAAATTTTCTCAAATTTAGAAATATATTGTAAATTTTTTTTACCCAAGCATCACTCCACCCAAAGCAGGTAAATGTATTTTCAATTTATATTTCTTAGAAGGTTTTTCTATTAAGTCAGCCTTTATTGTTGGGTTAAAAACATCGCCTGTTCCCCAAAATTCTTTTGCATCACTGTTGAATATCTCTTTCCATTTGCTTTTATCATGCACATAAATTTCCCAATCCATTCTTATAACCGGCGTCATATTTAAAATTACCAATACATCATCTTTTGATTTTTTTCCTTTGCGCTTGTATACAATCACACATTCATTTCTATGATTTAAATCAATCCATTCAAAGCCATCCTGTTCAAATTGTTTTTCATACAATGCAGGTTGACTTTTGTACAATTGATTTAATTTAGAAACGCATTGTTTCATTCCAAGATGACTTTGAAATTCTAATAAATCCCATTGCAATTCGCTCTTATAATTCCATTCACTGGTTTGGCCAAACTCATCACCCATAAATAATAATTTTGCTCCGGGATGTGTAAACATATAAGTATACAATAAGCGAAGATTTGCAAACTTTTGCCAATCATCTCCAGGCATCTTAAATATCATTGGGCTTTTACCATGCACAACTTCATCGTGGCTTAAAGGCAGCATAAAATTTTCATCATAAAAATACATCATGCTAAAAGAAAATTTATTTTGCTGTGCAGCACGAACCAGTGGATCTGTTTTAAAATAATTAAGTGTATCATGCATCCAACCCATCATCCACTTCATTCCAAAACCAAGACCACCTGCGGACGTGGGCTTACTAACACCTGGCCAATCAGTAGATTCTTCGGCAATAGTTTGTATATCAGGAAAATCTCTGTATAAAGTTTCGTTCAGATCTTTTATAAAAGCAATCGCTTCAAGGTTGCCATTACCGCCAGATTCGTTTGGTTCCCATTCGCCTTCTTTACGGCTGTAATCGAGTCGCAGCATAGAACTCACAGCATCAACACGCAAGCCATCAGCATGAAACTGATCGCACCAGAATCTAGCGCTGCTTATTAAAAAACTTTTTACCTCACCTCTTTTATAATTAAAAATATATGAGTTCCAGTCAGGATGAAATCCTTTTCTCATATCAGCATATTCATAAGTATGGGTGCCATCAAACATATAAAGCCCATGAGCATCATACGGAAAATGCGATGGCACCCAGTCGAGTATTACACCAATATCTTCCTTATGAAAAGATTCAATCATTTCCATAAAATCTTCGGGTATGCCAAACCGTGAGGTTGGTGCAAAATAACCTGCTCCCTGGTAGCCCCAGCTTCCGTCAAAAGGATATTC
>DASYOM010000058.1:0-24658 GCA_036007765.1 Chitinophagaceae bacterium
AAATTTCTTTCATAGCGTTCATTTGTTGTAGCTGCTACCTTTTTTAAAATACTATCATAAGCATGTATTTCACCGAAAGTTGCTTCTAACCTGACGGCTATTTGATTTTTGTAGACTACACCCATATAAAAACCTCCGGAAAGCTGAGTATTCTTAAAGTTAAAATCTTTTACAAATTTTTTGCCGATGCCTTTTCTTCCGCCGAGATCTGTAAAGGCATTCATGGCTCCAATAGAACCACCTATTTCATATACAAAATCACTTTCATAATATCTGCCATCATAAAAATAATATTGTGCATTCGATTGCTTCGCACCAGCAAATAGCAGAAATAAAAAAATGATTTTAATTTTCATAACGACGGTTAATTAAAAAAACTGGGTAAGAATAAGACGTTTATTTTTTTAAACTATACAAAATAACACAATTTATCAACAATTTGGTTTTAGAACATTATTGTAAAACTTACAAACGGGATTTATGCCACACACATTGCATTTAGGATTGCGAGCTACACAGATATATCGTCCGTGAAGTATAAGCCAATGATGTGCTTTGTGAATTAAGTGTGTGGGTATATTTCTGATTAATTGGTTTTCTGTTTCAAGTGGTGTTTTGGCATTTTTAGTTAGACCTATACGGGCAGCAACCCTGAAAACATGTGTATCTACTGCCATGTTAGGTTGTTTATCAATTACAGATGTTATTACGTTGGCTGTTTTGCGGCCTACACCGGGCAATTGAACTAATTCATTCACAGTCATTGGTATTTGTCCATTGTATTTGTCCACTACCATTTTCGCCATTCCAATAAGGTGTTTTGTTTTATTGTTTGGATAAGAAATGCTTTTTATTAATGGAAACAAGTCTTCGATAGTCGCTTTACTTAGCAAATAGGTATTGGGAAATTTTTTAAATATAGAAGGAGTAGTTTCATTGACCCTTTTATCAGTACATTGGGCAGATAATATGACTGAAACAAGTAATTCATAAGGATCATTATAAATTAGTTCAGTTTCGGCATCAGGTATATGCGATAAAAAATAATTTATTACAAAATGATAAAGCTCCTTTTTTTTCATAAAAAAATCCTGCCTTAAAGGGCAGGACGAAAATACTTTTTAAAAAATTCTTAATGTGAATGCAAATGTTTTTCCTGCTTACCGGCATACTGCAGAATTTTATCTATTGATTCCGGTCTTGGAGACAGATCAACATTTTCAAGGTTTTTTTTTGACGCCAAAAGGGCCTCAAAACTATCTCTCAGATTCATGTCAGATTCCAAGGCATCTTTCACGAGTTCAGATTTTTTTTCTGAAGTTTCGTTATAAAGATAACGTACCAGATCTTCCTGGGTAATTTGTGTCATAAAAAAAGGTTAAGGGTGCACTAATAAAATCTATCCAAAAATATAAACGCCTTGCAAACAAAAATATTGTTATTTAATTACTTAATTAAAGAAGAATCAAAAGTAATAATGTAAAGATCTTCATTGTCTTTTTTCATCATAAACTTTTCACGGGCATATTTTTCAAGAGTTTCAGGATTCGTTTTTAAAAGCTTCAATTCATGCCTTGTATCAGCAATTTGATTATCCATTACTTTTTCACTTTCCTGCAACTTGTGAAGCTCGTTTACCCTTTTTAATTGAAGAGATAAATCATTTCTGTCAAAGAACAGCATCCAGATAGCAAAACATATGCCTGTAATCAGATATTTATTTGTAAATATTTTTGGGAACCTGGGCATATTGCTTTTTTATTTCAAATATTTTGGTGCATAAAAGAAGCACAATTACGTATTTGGAGTGATTTACTTTCCAAATTTAATTTTTCCTTTTGGATAAATTGCGCTTTCGGCTAAAATTTCTTCAATTCTTATTAGCTGGTTGTATTTTGCAATCCGATCTGTTCTACTGGCAGAACCGGTTTTAATTTGCCCACAATTTAAAGCAACAGCAAGGTCTGCAATTGTAGTATCTTCTGTTTCTCCACTGCGATGGCTCATAATAGTATTGTAACCATTGTGCTGTGCAAGCGAAACTGCATTTATAGTTTCGGTAAGCGTTCCGATCTGGTTAACCTTTACCAACAATGCATTTGCAATTTTTTCATCAATGCCTTTTTCCAATCTTTTTACATTTGTTACGAAAAGATCATCTCCTACTAACTGAATTTTATTACCAAGCCTTTCAGTCATTAATTTCCAGCCTGCCCAATCATCTTCAGCCATTCCATCTTCAATGGAGATGATTGGATATTGTTTAACCCAGCCTTCCCAAAAATCAACCATGTTTTCAATACCTAATTTTTTACCATCTGATTTATGAAAGTGATATACTTTTTTTTCCCCATCAAACATTTCACTAACCGCAGGATCCATTGCTACTGCTACTTCTGCTCCTGACTTGAAACCTGCTTTATCTATTGCTGCAAGAACGGTTTCAATTGCTTCCTCATTGCTTTGTATATTAGGCGCAAAACCGCCTTCATCTCCCACGTTTGTGCTATACCCTTTTTTCTTAAGCACTGATTTTAAGGCGTGAAAAATTTCAACTCCCCATTGTAGCCCTTCACTAAAGGAGGAAGCGCCCACCGGCATTACCATAAATTCCTGGAAGTCTATTTTATTATCAGCATGAGCCCCTCCATTTAAAATGTTCATCATGGGTATGGGAAGAATCTTAGCGTTAGTGCCTCCGATGTACCTGTAAAGAGGAAGATTTGCTTCAAGCGCTGCTGCCTTTGCAACAGCAAGGCTTACAGCCAGCATTGCATTTGCGCCGAGCGCACTTTTATTTTCAGTACCATCAAGGTCAATCATTGCCTTATCAATTCCTGTCTGGTCAGCAATATCCCAGCCTGTAAGAGTATCGGATATAAGCCCATTTACATTTTCAACTGCTTTAAGAACACTTTTACCACCATAATTTTTTTTATCATTATCACGAAGCTCAACAGCTTCATGTATGCCAGTGCTTGCTCCTGATGGAACGGCGGCTCTTCCCAGCGATTCATTTTCTGTAAGTACATCCACTTCAATAGTTGGGTTTCCACGACTGTCTAATATCTGGCGTGCGTGTATGTTTGCGATATAACTCATAGTATTTTTATTAATTGTTTTGAAGATTACCAGTTAAATTTCTAAAAACATCTTCCAGGCTTTTGCTCTCGCTTTTTAATGAAAGGATGTTTAAGTTGTTTTCTATGCTGAAGGAAAATAAATTCCTTTTTAGAAGATCGGGATCCAGCGTCTGAAGCTTAAAAGTTAAGGGTCTTTCTTCTTCTGCTTTAATTACTCCATCAAGGTTAGCAAGTAGGGTTAGATCAATAGTTTCAGCAAAGCCCACAATTATAGTCTGAGAAGTTTTATTAGTTGATTGAAGGTTTGACAAAGTATCATCAGCTACAATATTTCCTCTATTTATTATGATTACCCGGTCACAAATACTCTCCACTTCCTGTAAAATATGAGAAGAAAAAAGCACGGTCTTATTTTTTCCAAGTTCTTTTATAACTTCTCTTATTTCTATTATCTGGTTAGGGTCTAAGCCACTGGTAGGTTCATCGAGGATAAGAACTTCGGGGTTATGTATTAATGAAGCCGCCAGGCCAACTCTTTGTTTATAACCTTTACTTAACTGCCCAATTTTTTTTTTACTTTCAGGCCTAAGACCGGTAAGGTCAATTACTTCTTCAATTCTATTTTTTATTCCAGAAGATATTTTATGAATACCAGCAATAAATCCAAGGTATTCCCTTACATACATTTCAAAGTATAATGGATTACTTTCCGGCAAGTATCCCAATAGTCTCTTTACCTCCAAAGAGTTTGTATTAACATCGATATCATTTACTGAAACTGAACCCGAATCTGCGGCAATATAGCCGGTAACAATTTTCATCGTTGTTGATTTTCCTGCTCCATTCGGGCCTAAAAAACCTACGATCTCGTTATTATTTACCTGGAAGGAAATATTATCAACAGCTTTTTGATTGCCGTAACTTTTTGTAAGATTAGAAATAACAATTGACATGAAAGCAAATGTAAAGCAGATTGAATGAATTTATAAAAAACGGCAAAAGCAAAAATGGAATAATAATATAAGGCCATCAATACTTATACGCTGTCTATGAATTAATCTTTTTTTGGTGGCCTGTTCCTATTGTTATTATTACGGGATCTTTTTTGATTTGTATTTTGGGGTCTTTGTTGCTGTTGCTGTCCCCCAGGTTTGTTTTCTCTGCGGTTCGAATCATTTCTATGCTTACGGGTATTTTTTTCAAGGGATTTAATGGTTATATGTCCAACCACATCGACAAATTCGGGCTCGACCTCTTTTATTTTTCCACTTATTACTTCTACTGTTTCCAGGGTATCAGGCTTGATGCCATTTCTGTTTTGTGCCTGTATTTTTTTTACACTTTCTATTGAAAGAGGATAATGCTTTGTGCTATCCGGCATCGAATACCACATTAGATTTCGGAAAATATCTTTCTTAATTAAAAAAGCCCTTCCCTTAGTTACTTCAATCACTTCAGCATCTTCCGGAAAATGTTGTAACGCATCGAGATAAGTATCCAGCTCATAATTGAGGCAACATTTAAGGCGGCCACATTGTCCACTAAGCTTCGTTTGATTTATGCTAAGATTTTGGTAACGTGCTGCATTCGTATTTACACTTTTGAAATCAGTAAGCCAGGTACTACAACATAATTCACGGCCACAGCTACCAATACCGCCTACTTTACCCGCTTCCTGGCGGGCACCTATTTGGCGCATTTCTACTTTTACCTTAAACTCTGATGCATATATCTTAATAAGTTCCCGAAAATCCACACGCTCATCTGCAATGTAAAAAAAAGAAGCTTTCCTGCTATCTGCCTGAATTTCCACTTTCGCCATTTTCAGGTTAACGTTTAATTGCCTTGCCATAGCCCTGCTCCTAATAAGCACGTCGTGTTCCCTGGACTTGGTTTCTTTCCACTTTATAATATCATTATCGGTAGCAAACCTTAAAATTTTTTTGAAATCAGCATTGTCTTCTTTTAATCCATGTTTTTTTAATTGGAGGCGCACCAGCTCCCCGGTAATACTTACAGTACCAACATCAAAACCACTCACACCCTCCACCGCTATTATATCTCCCTTTTCAAAATATTGCAAAGCATTATTTCTATAAAAATCTTTCCTGCTACCCTGGTTGAAAGAAACTTCTATGATACGGCAACTGCTTTCAGGGTCGCTAAAAGGAAGATTAGCCAGCCAGTCATGGACATTCATACGGTTGCATCCGCCTGTGCTGCACCCACCATTGCTTTTACATCCACCAGGTTTTCCTGTACTACAACTTGTACAACTCATATAATTGGTTGAAAAAAATTTTCAAAAAAAAAAAATGAGGAATGCTTAAAGCAGATGAAGTTTACAGCATGGCTACATAATAAATCCCCACTATAATTTACCTGAGCCAGAGAAAATAATTCTTAGAGCTTTATTAGTAAAATTATAATTTACCTGTGTCAATGGGTAGTATTTGATATGTATATAGCTGAAATTTGGTTCTAAAAGGTTAATATACATCTGCGTCAAATTCATTTGCCTCAATTCATCAAAATTAACGAATTATCTTTGATAATATGATACAAGCGGATCGACAAGGCGTGAAACAACATTTTGGCATGTGCGTTCCTTTCAATGTAAAAAGTAGCTTTATCGAGTTCGTTTATAATTGCTTCCTGTGCCTCTATGCTGCATATTTTATTTAGCCTCCCAGCAAAGTCTTTTTCGTTTTCAGCTACATGAAGGTGTATTACGGCATCATTAATATATTTTATTCTTATTGCCTGCTCAAGCAAATGAATAAAATAGCGTAAAAATTGTTTTTGTTTTTCTCTTCCTAAACGGCTGATTACATCAATCCATTTAATTTGTGCTTCCGGCCCATTCTTTAAAATTGCATTAAGCCAATCCCTGGCAAGGCCTTGCCAATTTTCTTCAGTGTGTCGCAACATTTGTAATGCTTCACGGTAATTTCCTTCACTTACTGCAGCAACCTGAGCTGCCCTTTCAGGAGTAACATTGTCGTTTGTTATTAATGCATTCTCAATTTCTGAATTTGAAAGCAAAGGAATTTTAATCAATTGCGTTCTTGATAAAATGGTGGATAAAATAGCCTGTTCGTCTTCCGCAACAAAAAGAAAAAGTGTATCTGGTGGGGGTTCTTCAATAAGCTTAAGAAGTTTATTACCGGAAGTTCCTAAAAGTTCCGGCATCCACATGATCAAAATTTTAAAATTACTTTCAAAAGCTTTGAGGCTGAGTTTATGATTAATCTCGTTACATTCTTTGGCGGTTATATTTCCCTGCCTATTTTCAGCGCCTAGAAATTGCAGCCAATCATATACATTTCCATAAGGAGATAATGAAATAAATTCTCTCCAATCAGATATGTAATCATCACTTATTGGAGGTATGCCTGATTTTTTTGGAATTACAGGAAAAGAAAAATGTATATCCGGATGAATTAATTTTTGCGCTTTTATACAGGCAGGGCAATGCCCACAAGCGTCACCAGGGATACTTTCTTTTTTTTCCCGGGTAAAAGAAGAATTACTGCTGGCAAGACCAGGCTCTGTCGCTCCGAACAAATCCAAATTAGATGTTTCAGACTTCGGAGGAGAGGCAGAAGTACAAACAATATATTCTGCAAATGCGAGTGCAAGAGATAGAGCGCCGCTCCCTTCTTTTCCTAAAAATAATAAGGCATGGCTTAGCCTGTTATGCAAAACCAGGTCAATCAAATGCTTTTTTATTTCCTCCTGGCCTGCTACATTTTGAAATCGCATAAAATATTAACTGATTCTAATCATGAACCTGAGAAGAAATTTTAAAATTTGGAATAAATATGGTAACGAAGAAACCTTTACCTGGCTAGTTCTATTTTAAATATGCAAGAATTTCATCACTGAGTGGTGTTACTTTACTATCAAACTTGGTAAGCAATATTCCATTTTCATCCAGCAGGAATTTTGTAAAATTCCATTTTATATCTGCATCCATAACACCATTTTCTGATTTAGTTGTAAGCCATTTGAAAATGGGAGCAATATCATCTCCTTTTACTGAAACTTTCGCGGCCATTGGGAAAGTAACCCCGTAATTTTTTGTACAGAATTCCTTGATTTCTTCATTTGTTCCAGGTTCTTGTTGTCCAAAGTTATTGGCCGGAAAACCAACAATAACAAGTTTATCCTTGTAGCCGGAGTATAATTTTTCCAGGGTCTCATATTGTGGCGTAAAGCCACATTTCGAAGCTGTATTTACAACCAGGATTTTTTTTCCTTTAAATTTTGAAAAGTCAATGGTACTTCCATCAAGACCGTCCACTTTAAATTTAAAAATTGAAGAAGGTTTTATAAATTTAAAAATTGAAGAAGGAACGATAAATGATAAGAGAATAAACGAAGCGAATGCAAAAAATAAAGTTTTCATTTTTTTCCGTAAAGATAAGTAATTGATAAAATAAGATAATGAAATTAAAGAATAGAAAATGCCAGATTTAAAAGCCTTTATATTTTATCTTTCGTAACATCCAAGATCCGGAATGCCTGTACGTATATAATCATCAAGGTCTTTGGTAAATGTTGTGACGGATCCTTTATCAATTGAAGCGGCGGCAGGATCTTTTATAAAATGAAAGTCATAATAATTTTTAGAAATATTAATGCTGTCAAATAACGGGTTAACATTCTTCAATATATTTCCGGTAAAAACAGCATCTGCCGGATCATTATCTTTTACTTTATATAATGTATTATCGAATTTCACTGAAAAAAAAGTGTTTGGTTTTTTACTTATTGCAATCTCATTTTCAACAGATCCTCCTTCTCCCCAAAAAATGCAATTCGTAAACCGGGCATCAAGGTCAGCAATAAGAGTTGTATTACCCTGGTCTGCGAAATTTGTTAGCTGCAAAACAGGATTTTTATGATCTATGAAAAAATTACTGTATGAAGCAATAGTGCAATGCACAAAAGAATAATCGCCACCCAGGGCAAGCAACACATTTTTTCCGCAGTTACTTATAAGGCAATTGTCAGCATAAATATTTGAATTAATTCCTAGCACCCCAGCATCATAAACATTATCAATAATGCATTGAGATAATGTTAGTTTTGGGATTGTATTTAGAGAAAGATCCTGCGCAATAACGCCCTGGTATGCATTTCTAATAACAGCAAATTGTATATTGTTTTCTTTGCTGCTGCTGTTGAAATAAATTCCTGGCCAGCTTGCAGGGAAGTCTTTATAATCAGGATCGAGCCGATCGCCTGCAAAAACTACTTTATCCTGTTTTGTTCCCTGCACTATTAAAGTGCCGTCAACCAGCATAGGCGCATCGGGGTGTAAATAAATTCTTGCCCCTGCCTGAATAGTTAGAACTGCATTGGTATCAACCAATATACCACCGAGTATTACATAGGGCAAAGAATCATTCCATGTTGTATTTCCGGTAAGTTTTACCTTATTAAGGAAAACAGCATTTTGCCCATACGCCTGCAACTGCACAAAGTTTTGATTGCTATTGTAATCTATTAAAATACTATCCGTGATTATGAAAGGTAAGTTGGCAGTTGTAGGGTCTATTTTTATCTGAACAAAAACATAGATACTATCATTAGGATTTATTTCAACACCATCTACTTCATTTGCGGAAATGCCATCCACATTCATTTTAAAAAAAGAAGAAGCGCCCCCTGAAAGTTTAACCTTCGTTAATAAAAGCTTTTGATTGTTGTTATTAAAAATTTTGAAAGATTTCGTTATTGAGCCAACTGAAGTAAAAATGGTATCATAAGATAGTGTATCAGTGCTGGTATAGAGCCTTGCCTGCGGGCTTGTGATGAATGATTCTTTCCTGCATGAAAAAAACAATATCCCAAAAAAAATAAAAAAGCTTGTGTATTTCAGGAAGGCCATTTTCAAAAATATGTTTAATTATTTAACGCATAAGCGTTTAATTATTACATTCGATTATCCGTTGATATTAGCGATTGTCTATAAAACGGCTATATCAATTTTACCTGGTAGCAAAAGCCAGAGCGACAATACTTAGCCTTGAATCATCTACTTTCAATATTTCTGCGCCACATGCTTCCATAGTTGCTCCTGTGGTTATAACATCATCTACAAGTAAAATATGTTTTCCTTTTAATACAGAAATATCTTTTACTGTAAAACTTTTCTCAACATTTTCCCAGCGTTCTATACGCCCTTTTTTTGTTTGCGTTTCCGTATGAATAATCCGTATTACATTTTTGGTTATAATGGGCAGGTTCATCACTTCGGCAATGCCTTCGCATAAAACCATTGCCTGGTTGTAACCTCTTTTAAATTCTTTTTTCGCGAATAAAGGTAAAGGTACAAGCACATCGATATTCAAAAAGCGGTTGCTTTTAAGCAGGCTATTTCCCATAAGATTTCCAAGATAGATCCCTGCCTTTCGGTTTCCTTTGTATTTTAATTCATGAATAAGATTTTGAATAATAGATCCTTTAGAAAAATAAAATTCGCTTGTACCTGCCGTAATCGCTATTCTTCCCCAAAACATTTTTTCGACGGGGTTATTTGCATGAAGCGAGAACCCGGTAAGCGGAAGATTGTTAATGCATTCAAGGCATAAAAAATTATTGTTAGCAATAATATCACTGCCACAACCGATGCAATTGTGAGGATAAAAAAAATGAAGAAGAGGAGAAATAATATGATCGCTGATTTTCAAAACCGTAATTTGCCTTTTCTAAAATAGATACCTGTATAATTCTTCCACTTTTCCTAAGGGAACTACTTCGATGTTATGTTTTGTTTTTCCGGTTGCCTTACCTGATGCGAGGTTGTATTTACTAACGATGATTTTTTCAAAGCCAAGTTTTTCAGATTCTGCTATACGTTGCTCAATACGATTAACAGGCCTTATCTCACCACTTAACCCCACCTCTGCAGCAAAGCAAATATGTAATGGAAGCGCTACATCTTCATAAGAAGAAAGTAAAGCGCTTAATACTGCAAGGTCTATTGAAGGGTCTTCTACTTTTAAACCTCCTGCAATATTTATAAAAACATCTTTGATACCGAAATGAAAACCGCCTCTTTTTTCTAATACTGCCAATAATAATTGCAGGCGCCGAAGATCAAAACCAGTATTAGTTCTTTGGGGAGTACCATATACACTTTGGGTTACCAGAGCCTGCACTTCTATAAGCAAAGGCCTTATACCTTCCATAGTCGCGGCGATAGCAACTCCACTTAATTGTTCCTCACCCTGGGTAATAAGAATTTCGGAGGGGTTACTTACCTGGCGCATTCCTTCGCTGCTCATTTCATAAATGCCAAGTTCATATGATGGGCCAAACCGGTTTTTGAGCGTTCGCAAAATCCGGTAAGAGTAATTACGGTCGCCTTCGAATTGCAGGACAGTATCAACCATATGCTCGAGGATTTTTGGCCCGGCAATGTTGCCATCCTTGGTTATATGCCCGATTAAAAAAACCGGGGTGTTAGTTTCTTTGGCGAAACGCTGAAACTCAGCAGCCGTCTCTCTTATTTGAGATACACTGCCCGGGCCGGATTCAACATAAGGCGAATGTAAAGTTTGAATAGAATCTACTATTACCAGCTCAGGCTTTAATTTTTTTATTTCGTTGAAAATAGTTTGGGTATTGGTTTCTGTCAGCAGGAAAAATTTTTCATTTTTTATCTGCAAACGCTCTGCCCGCATTTTTATTTGTTGGCCACTCTCTTCTCCACTTATATATAATGTAATTATGTTTTGAAGTTGCAATGCGTCCTGGAGAAAAAGTGTTGATTTTCCAATGCCCGGTTCACCTGCTATTAATACAAGGCTACCTCCAACAATTCCTCCACCAAGTACACGATTTAATTCCGCATCGGTAGTAACTATTCTTTCTTCTTCTCCATTGGAAACATCCTCCAGCGAAATTGTTTTAAGGCCATTGGTCAATCCTGAAAATTCTTTCCACTCATTTTGTTTCTTATCTGTTCCTTTTACAATTACTTCTTCCACGAAAGTATTCCACTGTTCACATGAAGGACATTTACCCGACCATTTTGCACTTTCCTGTCCGCAATTGCTACAGAAAAAAGCCGTCTTTGTTTTACTCATAAATTATAATCAATGAAATTAAACAATCAAAAGCATAGGAGGTAAAATGTAGAAGGAGCTAGAAAAAATCAGAAGTAAAACACACACGAAAAATTATAAAATTGCACTGTCATAATATTTTTCAAAGTAAAAGGGCTGGTATTTCTACCGGCCCTTTGTACTTACTAACCCATTAAATTCTATTGCTAAATTACAAATTGCGATCAGATAAACAAATTAATTTTCGGTGATGTTAATAAATTTCTCCTATTATCTACTGGGGCTTCTGTAATGCCATATTTCCGGTAAATATTGATTGTAAATGCTTTATGATAAAAGAAATTTCTGACCTAATAATTCAAAAAATATTTGTGCCCAAAATTTGGTTTGTAATATAAACTACTTTAGTATTGTGATAAATTTACAAAAATGTATCGTATCTTAATATTCGCATTATTACTTTCCACCAATATAGGAATAGCACAAGTAAAAATCTCCGGGAAAATTATCGATAATCATAATAATCCGTTGGTTGGTATCAGTGTAAGTATTGTTAATTCATATGACGGAGCTACATCGGATTCTGCAGGAAATTTTTCTTTTAATACAATACAAAAAGGAGAGCAAACCTTGCAGGCAACTTCTGCCGGCTACAAACCTTTTGAACAAAAGATAAATATCGATAGTGCTTTCCAAAGAATAGATATTTCGCTCAAAGAACAAATAACAGAATTAAAAGCTGTCGTAATAAGTGCAGGTACTTTTGAAGCAAGCGATCAAAAAAAAGCAACCGCTTTAAACCCGATTGATATTGTAACCACCGCAAGCGCAAATGGAGATATTACATCTGCAATAAAAACTTTACCTGGTACCCAGCAGGTTGGTGAAAGTGAAGGACTTTTTGTGCGGGGAGGCACAGCGAGCGAAAGCAAAATTTTTATAGATGGAACGCTGGTGAATAATTTTTTCTACTCAAGTGAACCTAACCAGGCAACAAGAGGAAGGTTTAATCCATTTTTATTTAAAGGAACCATTTTTAGTTCAGGTGGATATTCGGCTTTATACGGGCAGGCGCTTTCATCTGTATTGTTATTAGAATCCATTGATCTTCCGGAAAAAACTTCAGCAAATTTTGGTATATCTTACCTCGCAGCGAACGCGGGAATTCAGAAACTTTCAAAAAATAAAAAGTCTTCATGGGGTATTACTTATTCTTATGTAAACCTTTCGCTGGTGTATAATCTTATAAAGCAAAAATTTGATTATTTCAAGGTGCCTGTGCTACACGAAGGCGATGCAAATTTCAGGATAAAAACTTCTTCAACCGGGATGCTGAAATATTTTGGTTATTTCAGCACTACTAATGTTGGGTTTAGAAACCAGGACGTAGATTCATTAACTATGAAAAATGCTTTCGGCCTTAAAAACTTTAATATGTATCATAATTTATCATGGAAGGAAAAGATAGGGAAAGGATGGAGAGTCAATGCCGGAGCCTCTTATAGTACTAACCGCGATGATATTGATAATGAATTTCAGGACGCAAATGATAAAAAGCAGGTAATAACAAATGATCCATTATATGCTTATAAAAATTTTGATCTAACAAATAAGGGGCAATATGCAAATGCAAAAGTTGTGTTGGAGAAAAGATTAAATGGACTGAGTGCAATAAGGTTTGGGACAGAGTACAATCACAGTAATGAAAAATCCACTTATAAACAATATGATGGAAGTCATTTTACTCAAAGGATAAAAGAAAACATTCTTTCCGGCTTTGCCGAAACAGATATTTATATTACTAACGACATTGCTGCTAAAATAGGCGCAAGAGCGGAGCATTCCCAGTTAATTGATAAATGGAATGTAGCGCCAAGGATTTCGCTGGCATATAAATTTCCCGACAATAGCCAGGCGTCTGTTGCATATGGCATCTTTTACCAGGATCCTGAAAATAAATACCTGCCTTCTACACATGCATTACATTTTGCACAGGCTACCCATTATATTTTCCAGTATCAAAAAATAACCAACCAGCGTACATTTCGTACAGAAATATTTTATAAGAAATATAATGACTTGTTTAAAACAGATTTAAATAATGGCAGATTCACAGCAATAAATAACAATGGTTTTGGTGATGCAAAAGGTATTGAGTTTTTCTGGAGAGATAAAAAAACAATTAAAAACTTTGATTACTGGCTTTCTTATTCTTACCTGGATACGAAAAGAGATTTTCTTAATTACCCGTTCGCGATAGAACCATCCTTTGCTGCGAAACATACGGCGTCCCTGGTGCTTAAGAAATTCGTGACTAAAATGAAAACCCAATTTAATGCTTCATATACATACGCTACCGGAAGGCCTTATTACAATATAAATTATGATTACAATACCAATAACTATAAGCTTTATAGTGAAGGGCGTACTAAAGATTATAACAGCCTTAGCCTAAGTGTAAATTATTTGCCATCTATTGGAAATATTAATGCAAAAGGATTCACAGTGATCGTACTTTCAGTAACCAATGTTTTGGGGGCAAATAATGTGTATTCTTATAATTATTCAGCAAATGGTAAAAATAAAGTTGCTGTTACGCCACCGTCAAAAAGATTTTTGTATTTAGGTTGCTTTATAAGTCTTGGCATAGATAGAACACAGGATGCAATTGATAACCATTTGTAGCGCCTATCCGCCAGAAAGGGAACAAACCAGATAGCTATGTTGTATGCAGAAAGAATATAAAAACTAAAAAAAACAATAATAATTTCAAACAAAAACTAAAAAAAATCAAAATGAAAAAACTCGTTTTAATTGCTGCGATCATTTGTTTCGCAAGCTTCACTTTTGCGCAAAGTGATAAATATACAAGTGCCATGAAAGCTAATATTGCTCAACTTGATTCTATGATGTTGAAAAATAATGGAGCTGAAATATCAAATACTTTTGAAAGAATAGCCGAGGCTGAAAAAACACAATGGCTTCCTTATTATTACGCAGCTTATTGTACCGTTACGCAGGCTTATTCCGAAAAAGATAATTCTAAGAAAGATGCTATTGCTGATAAAGCTCAGCAATTAATTGACAAAGCTGAAACCATTTTAGGAAAAGAGACATCCGAAACAGATGTCATCAAAAGCATGATTGCTACGTCACACATGATGGTAGATCCCCAAAGCAGGTATATGATCTTTGGGCCTGCTTCAGCTGAATTTATAGAAAAGGCTAAAACACTTGACCCAACAAATCCCCGCCCGGTGTTGCTCGAAGCCGAGGGAAAATTTTATACCCCGGAAGCTTTTGGGGGTGGAAAAGATGTAGCAAAGGAATCCTTTGACAAAGCAAAAACTTTAAATGAAAACTTCAAACCAGAAACAGAACTTTCACCAAACTGGGGAGGCGGGGCTTTGCAATATTTTCTTTCTCAATACAAATAGATAAGCATGAGCCAGGAAAAACCAATGTCGGAAGCGGAGAGTATGCAGTTGATTACATCAATGATCAACAAAGCGAAAAATCGCTTTAGCGAAACAGGAACGTGGTACTTATTTTGGGGCTGGCTTGTATTATTTTGCTGCCTGAGTCAATTTATAGCATTGTATTTTTTTGAAAATCAAAATGCATATTATATCTGGTATTTGACCTGGGTAGCTCCTATTTACCAGGTAATCTACATGCGAAGGTCAAAGAAAATAAAACGGGTTAAAACATATACGGGAGAAATTATCGGGTTTGTTTGGTTCGTGTATGTTATTTGCATTACACTATTTATTTTCTTACTTAGCTATATTAAAGCCTATTCCGGTATTAATCCAGCGGTTTTGATTATGTATGGGATGCCAACTTTTCTGTCCGGAATTATCTTGAAATTTAGGCCATTAAGAATCGGGGCAATATGTTGCTGGATCCTATCAATTTTGGCTGTGTTTGTAGTTTATGAATTTCAACTATTGCTTGTTGCCCTCGCCGTGTTTCTTGCCTGGATTGTACCTGGCTATCTTTTGAAAGCAAAATTTAAAAAAGAAAATTAACATGGAAGAAAAACCCCTTTCAGAAAAAGAAAGCCTGCAATTGATTGCGGGTATGATAAGCCAGGCCAGGAATTATTACTATGAAAGCGGTCTCGGAGCATTGTTATGGGGATTTACAAACCTTGTGTGCTTCGTGCTTGCATGGATGGATGTTTCTGTTAAGGGATTTCACATGCCTTTCAATCCATTTTATTTAATAATCATTACTTTTATTTTACAATTTTATTTTGATAGAAGGGAAAAAAAATATCAAAACGCGATTACCTATAAAGATGAATCCCATAAATACGTATGGCTCGCATTTGGGATAAGCGTTTTTATTCTTACAATTGCTGGAGGGTATGCAAACATTGGTTACGTAGTACTTCCTTTACTTTTATTGCTTTTTGGTATTCCCACTTTTATTTCAGGATGCGTGAATAAATTCCCTCCATTTATTATTGGAGGAATCGTGTGCTGGATATTATGTATCGTGTCTTTTTTTTACAAAAGTTATAATACCTATCTTTTTGTTGCACTAGGTGCAGGTGTTTCGTGGATCATTCCAGGCTTTATTTTACGAAGCCGGTTTTATAAGAATATAGCAAAACGCAAAGATGGATTTTAAAGAACTCGATCCAATATTACACTCTCAGCTACGCCTTGCGGTTATGTCGCTTCTTATAAGTGTTAAAGAAGCTGAGTTTACTTTTCTTAAAGAAAAAACTAATGCCACAGCAGGAAATTTAAGTGTGCAAATAAGTAAGCTCAAGGACGTGGGTTACATTGATATCATAAAGCAATTTTATAAAAATTATCCCCAAACCATTTGTAAAATCACGTCGGAAGGGGTAACGGCATTTGAAAATTATGTAAAGGCTTTACAGAGTTATATGAATTTATAATTTACCAAGCCTTCTGCAAGATTATAGTTTTAATATTTTACCATGTTTTATATAAAAAAAAACGGCTGCCAAAAAAGACAGCCATTTTTTAGTAAATTATTAATTTACTGTTTGGTAATTTTTTCAGTAAATCTTTCTTCTGAAGAAATAAATTGTATAAAATAATTTCCGGAAGGAAGGTTTGATAATTCATCCAATCTAATATAATTAAGACCCTTAGTCATCTGGATACTTTTTGTAACTACTTCTTTGCCCTGGATATTTATAACTCGTGCTCTTATCACTTCCGCCCTGTTCCAATTCATGTTTACATTTAAGTAGCTTCTAAATGGATTGGGAGAAATCACCAGGTTTTTATCTGACGGCTTTGTTTTTATTGAAACTACCTTAGAATAACTACCCCTGGCATCTATATCAAGTTGCTTCAACCTGTAATATATTATTGTTCCAGATGAAGATGAGATATTGTCAATCACGGAATAATTATGCACTATAGAAGTTGTACCGTTGCCATCAACACTTGCTATTTCAGAAAACATATTTCCATCGAAGCTCCTTTCAATTTTAAATTTACTACAGTTTATTTCCATCGAAGTCTTCCAGTCCAGTTTTACAGAAGCATTTTGCAGAAGTGTTGCTGAAAAAGAAACCAGTGTTATTGGTAAAGGCCCGTTATCAGGATTTATTATTGCGGTACCATCATCTACAAAATCAACATTAGCATCCGATTTAGCGCTAATCCTGGCAATGTTTAAAATTGATGGAACTGGTTTATTAATCCCGGGATCGTTCACTGTAACCTGGAACCGTAAATCATAGCTTTCATTCTCTGCAAGTGTTCCTCCTGTTGAGGCTGAACAGCCGGTCCCAATTCTAAATCTTACAGTTTTAATAGAACCATTAACTATATATTCTGCGGCATCATCTCCTGCAGCATCGGTCATCGTCCCTGAAGGCATACCAGGGCAGCTCATTACTTTTAATGAATTAGGAACATAAGTAACTGTATTAGGTAATGTATCAGAAATCACAATGTAGTTTGCATTACCAACACCCGTATTGCTTCCTTTTAATGAATAAGTAAGCACTTCATTTTTTTCACCCAAATTATTATTATTTGCATCAGCAACTGTCTTATCTAAAGTAACAGAGGGATCTTTCATTTTTATAGTGAAAGTAAAAACGCCTGGAAAATAGCGATCTGATTCCGTACCAAATTCTAATTTTACTGAATTTGAATTTGGCAAGATGCCATATCCTGTACCTACGTTAAACTGATCAATGTCAATACCCAATTGATTAGTGTAATTAGGATTTTTTGAAGTAACATGTACCCCATTATCGGTGATAGTTCCATTCCATGGGTTATCAGATTGATTGGTAACATTTGAAAATAAATTAGTATTTATTTTCAAAAAATCTTTAGTTATGTTGGCATCTCCTTCCCATGCAAGCACGCCCATTTTTGCATCACCAGATGCAAGAGCTCCTGATGGTACATTTAATCCTGTTAATGTTACTGTAGATGTTTGGGGATTACCGCCGTTATAGACCTGTTCAAATCCATCGTACAAACGTATACTGTTATAACTAACAGCGTTGTTTTCGTAAACAACAACTATACACCAACCCCCATTATTACCACCATCGGACACCGAACCGGCACTCAGAGGTGCATTACCTACTTCATAAGTTCCTGCTCCATTATTTTTTACTAATGCCGTTATATCCGCATAAGCCTGGTATTGTGTGTAGCCGGTTACAATTGTTACACTATCAATAAATAAAGCAGTAACATCGGAATACACGTTGGAAGTGCCTTTCCGGATTTTAATTTTTTTATTTGCATCTGCTTTTAAATCAAATTCAGAAACCTTGATCCGGCCCCCCCAGTATAAGCGGGCAAGCTTAATGGTATTGGTTCCTGATGGAAGAATGAGATCAGAAGAGGAAGAATTTTTGGTTACACTCCCATTCCCTGTTGTTCCATCAATATCGGTATATTGCATGTTTTCATTGTCATTGCCATAAACACTGTTTCCATTGGCACTGTTTCCATTCATTTTTGTGAGATTAACCGTGCCATTATTTACAATGTGCATAAGCGTATTTCCAAACATTGCCGTTCCCCCTTGTATATTATCAGAATAAATAAGGTTATAATTTCTAACCTGGCCATGTGAAATAGTGATGGTTAATAAAAGAGCGGAGCAAATAGTTGATACCCTGCTGATTTGTTTTCGTAATAAAAACTTAAATGTAAAAGTCCCCATGATAGTTAATTTTTCTGTGGTAAAATAATTATGGTTACAAAATGGATTACCATAAGTTGGAGTATCACAGTTTTAAAAGAATATCAGGTAAGCTGAGAGGATTTTTATAAGGAAAAAGGGATCTATGATAAAAAATTAAAATAGAAATTACAGGAAATCAGGAACGGGTTATGAATCGTACAGACTCAAAACACTATAAGCATTGCTTTCTAAAAGATATTTTGAAAAGAAGTAAAAAGATATCTTGTGGAGTGTTCCTAAGAGTTGGAAATGCAAAATTATATATGTTTTCTACAAATCAAAGCATTTTGAAATTTTTTTTATTGAACGCAACTTAATACACCTTCCTTTGTTGTCTAAAATATCTTATTTAACATGCAGCATGTAATTGAGGTAAAAAACCTCACTAAAAATTTTAAGGATATTATAGCAGTCAATGACCTTTCCTTTAAAGTATATGAAGGCGATGTTTATGGATTTTTAGGGCAAAACGGGGCGGGTAAATCAACGACAATAAGGATGTTGCTTACACTTATCAAACCTACTTCAGGAAGTATTTCCATATTTGGCAAAGATCTGTTTTCAAACCGGGAAGAAATTTTGAGGAATACCGGATCAATTATTGAAAAACCTGATTTATATAATTATCTTACTGCCTATGAAAATGTTGCCTTTCTTGCAAAGCTTTCAGGCAAAGTAGCTTCACGGAGTTCTATAATGGAGTTTCTCCAAATGGTAGGTTTATCAGAAAGGGCTCATAGTAAGGTTAAAACTTTTTCCCAGGGAATGAAACAGCGTTTAGGCATTGCTGTTGCATTGGTACACAATCCATCACTTATCATACTTGATGAACCAACAAATGGGTTGGACCCGCAAGGAATTGCTGATACAAGAGAACTAATCAAAGACCTGAGTTATCAACATGGAAAAACCGTGATGATTTCCTCTCATTTACTTTCAGAAATTGAATTAATAGCAAACCGGATTCTTATAATTCACAAAGGGAAAAAAATTGTAGAAGGTTCTTCAGAAGAGTTATTGGATCCTGCTAAAACGTTGGTAGAAATTCGTACGACAGATGATATTTCAGCAAAAAATATTCTTTTAAGCAGCGAATGGTCCAATAATTTAAAGACTGTAAAAGGAGAGAAAATACTTTTGCAAATGGATAAAATGCATGTCCCGGCTCTTATTAGTTATCTTGTACAAAATAATATTAGTATTCTTTCAGCGGAGCCAAGGCATTCTTTGGAAGATTATTTTTTATCCATTACAACTCCCGAGACACATGTGGAACCTGCTGCAGTTTGAGCTGTTTAAAACATTTAAGAAACCACGCACTTACATCGCGTTTGGAGCAATAACTGCCATTGTATTTTTAATACAGCTTGCATTACTGGTTAACGGCAAGGAGTATGTTCAATTTATTCTTAGCAGCGTTGATGAAACTCTCCTGATACCTTATTCAAAAATTACGAATGGATACTGGATTTGCTTTGCGATTCTTAACCTGTTATTAATTCACGTTCCAATACTGGTAGCCCTGGTATCGGGAGATATAATTGCTGGTGAGGCTAATGCCGGTACATTAAGATTGTTGCTTACCAAACCTGTGAGCCGGACAAAACTTCTTATTGTAAAATTTCTTGCCTGTGTGGTTTATACACTGATTTTACTGGTATGGATGGCATTTCTATCATTGTTTGTAAGTGTACTTTTGTTTGGTACTAATGATCTAGTAGTTGCAAAAGAATTTGAAATGGTCCAAATAGAAAAAGCGGATGTGCTGTGGCGTTATTTTGCAGCATTCGGCTTTGCTGCAATTGCTTTAATTGTAGTTGCCGCACTTTCATTTTTTCTTTCTTCAATATCAGAAAACTCAATCGGCCCTATAGTAGCAACTGTTTCAATTATTATTGTATTAACCATTCTTAGTGAAATGCGTATTCCAATTTATGATAACACCATAAAGCCATACTTGTTTACAACGCACATGCTTGGATGGAAAGGTTTTTTTTATATTGACGCCAATGCAAATGGCCAAACGATCACGGGATCTGTAAACAATTTATCTGCTGTTTTTAAAAGCCTTGGTATTTTGATTGTTTACATAATAATTTTTACGGGAAGTGCTATTTACACTTTTAACAGAAAAGATATTTTAAGCTAATTGAATTTTAAAGTTTTTATAATGTTTAAAAGGATCTTCATCTAAAACTATGCAATGTTATCTTTGATAAATTATGTACTTCACCTGTATGAAAAACTTTTCAATTTTATTTGTACTCATCCTGCTATCTCCTGTCGCATTTGCGCAAGACGCTAATGGTCTGCTGGAAAAAGTGAGGAATAAACTAAACCTTGTAAATAATTATGAGGCAGAAGCGGTGATGAAAACCAACGTATCATTTTTGAAAGTGCCGCAATCGAATGTAAAAGTATATTTTATAAAACCGGATAAAATAAAGATAGTAAACGAAAAAGGTATTTCATTTGTTCCTAAGGGAGCGGTAAGCATAAATCTTAACAGCGTTATTAATGGAAATAATTTTACGGTGATTGATGCAGGTTATGTAACTATCAATAGTAAGCAGGCAAAAATTTTAAAATTACTTCCGGAAGATGATAATAATAATGTAATACTTTCAACCCTATATATTGATGAAAAAAATGCTGTAATTGTAAAGTCAAAAACCACAACCAAAGACAATGGAACATTTGAACTGGATATGAAATACGGCAAGTTTATAGAATATGGCTTGCCGGACAATGTTATTTTCACTTTCAATACTAAAGATTATAAAATGCCAAAGGGCGTTACTTTTGATTATGATAATGCTGCGCAAAAAAATGAAGAAGAAAAAATTAAGGACAGGCAGGGTAAAATAGAACTCCTGTATTCATCGTATAAAATTAATAAGGGAGTAAGTGATGAAATTTTTAAATAGAATGGAGCTTTGTGAGGTATAAAAATAAGTGTACGTTCGCGTAGAAAATTATAAATAATTCAATATGGAAATTAAAGAGCTTACAAATATAGCAGCACAGGTAAGAAGGGATTGCCTGCGAATGGTTTATGAAGCCCAAAGCGGCCATCCCGGAGGTTCACTTGGTTGTGCTGACTTTTTTACTGCCCTGTATTTTGAAATCATGGATCGTAAAGAAGGATTTGATATGGATGGGAAAGGCGAGGATATATTTTTTCTTTCAAACGGTCACATTTCACCTGTATGGTATAGTGCACTGGCGAGATCAGGTTATTTTCCTTTGAAAGAATTAGGCACTTACCGTAAAATTGATTCACGTGTACAGGGCCATCCTGCAACAGCGGAGCATTTACCCGGAATACGAATTGCATCGGGCTCTCTGGGGCAGGGTATGAGCGTTGCCATAGGAGCAGCAACTGCGAAAAAATTAAATAAAGATGAGCATATAGTTTATTCTTTGCATGGGGATGGCGAGCTTGATGAAGGCCAAAACTGGGAAGCCATTATGTATGCAGCAATGCATAAAGTAGATAATTTAATTTCAACAGTTGACCGCAATGGCCAGCAAATTGACGGTACTACAGAAGCCGTAATGAAACTGGCCAATCTCAAAGAAAAATTTCTCGCATTCAATTGGGAAGTCCTTGAAATGGATGGTAATAATATGGAAGAAGTAATTACTACTTTACAAAAGGCAAAAACTTTTACCGGTAAAGGAAAGCCGATTGTAATTGTTATGAAAACGGTTATGGGTAAAGGCGTTGACTTTATGGAAAATAATCATGAATGGCACGGCACCGCTCCTAATGCTGATCAATATAAGATAGCCATTGCCGAGCTTCCTGAAACTTTGGGAGATTATTAACCAGTAATAAAATAGATTGTATAGCAATTAAGCTTACATGATTAATCTAATACTTCATATACCATTAATAACTGGGTTTTATTCTTCAACTTTACTTCATGTATCGGATTGCATATAAATGATTCTTTTACTTTACGCCACGATTCTTCCGAAATAAGGATCTGCCCCGCCTTAGCGAGGTCCTGCAACCTTTGTGCAGTATTTACAACATCTCCTATTACAGTATAATCGAGCCTTCTCAATTTGGCAGAACCAATATTTCCTGATATCATTTTTCCGCTATCAATGCCAATGGACACTTTAGCAAAAAAAGAAGCAACTTCAGATTGCTGCGGGAAATTTTCCAGTTGCCTTCTCACAGCAAGGCTTGCATCTATTGCCCGGTCCAGGTGATAATCTCCTTTAAAAACCGCAAGAATTGCATCTCCTATAAATTTATCAATATAGCCATCTTGTGTAATGATCTCATTCACCATTACATCAAAATATTTGTTAAGTAGTCTTACCACTGCATCCGCCGGCTCAGTTTCTGTAATCGCTGTAAACCCACAAATATCAATAAATGCAACAGTAGCTTCTACTTCTTCGTTTGCCATGAGCTGTGTTTCAAACTCCCGCCCGTTCATAAAATTTAAGACTGTTTTATCCACATACATTTTGAGAATATTATTCTCTTTAATAGCATCAATTGTTTTATGCATTTGCTTTACATACTGCAATGTTTTTTGAATTGTAATGCCGAGATCCTCAAAATTTACAGGTTTGCACACAAAGTCAAAAGCACCGCGGTTCATAGCGGTTCTTATATTTTCCATATCTCCATAAGCTGATACGATCACAGCCTTGGTAAGAAAATTCAATTCGCTTATCTTTGTTAATAAAGTGAGCCCATCCATCTCAGGCATATTTATATCACTAAGTAAAATTTCGATTTCCGGATCTTCTACAAGTTTTACAAGAGCTTCGTTTCCGTTTGAAGCAAAAATAAATTCATACTTATGCTCCCTTATTTCCTTTCGAAATTTTTGCTTAATGAGTATTTCAAGATCCGCTTCATCATCAGCTACTAATATTTTTGCCATTTAATTTTGTATTTAATTTGTCCCTTAAAAGATTAAAATCAATGGGTTTAGTTAAAAAATCGTCTGCGCCAAGTGACATGGCCTGTTTATAATTTTCATCATCACCATAGGCCGTTATCATCATGACAACGGGTGGCGGGTTTTCAAATTTTTGCTTAATCATTTTTAATAGTTGAAGGCCGCTCATCCCGGGCATATTTATATCAGAAAGAATAAGCACTGCTTCATGATTATGCTTCTCGAGATAATAGAGCGCTTCTTCTCCCGAACTTGCAAAAAAGAAGTCAATTTTTTTTTCACGAATTTCTTTCCTGAAACGCTGTTGAAATAAAGTTTCCATATCTTTTTCATCGTCAACTACTAAAACGTTCATTGCATTTTTTTTTAATTTTCTAAAATTTATTCGTAAAATTTTTTAGCCGGGCAAATCAACTATGAATTCAGCAAACTTGCCTTCCTGTGTTTCCACTTTTATTTCACCACCATGGCCTTGGGTAATAATTTCGTAACTTAGTGATAAACCAAGCCCCGTGCCCTGCCCTGATGGCTTTGTTGTGAAGAAAGGTTGAAAAATTTTATCCAAAGTTTTTTTAGGAATTCCCATCCCGTTATCCTTAACCCTTATCTCAACTTTACCGTCAATTTTTTTCGTACTTATAGTAACAGTTGGAATATAAACTTCCCCATCCGTTTCCCCTGCTCCATTTAGCTGTATCTTTTTTTCTGAAACAGCATAAAAAGCATTGGTAAAAAAATTTAAAAAAGCTCTTCCCAGATCCTGCGGAATTACATTAATTTTTTCAAGGCTTTCATCAAAATGCGTTTCCATTGTTGCATTAAAAGATTTGTCTTTTGCCCGCAAACCATGGTAACTCAGGCGTAAGTATTCATCGGCCAGCGCATTAATATCGGTCAATTCTTTTTGCCCGTTACTGCTGCGGGAATGTTGCAACATTCCCTTTACAATCGCATCTGCACGTTTGCCATGATGCATAATCTTTTTCTCATTGTCTTTAATATTTTCAGCAATGGAAATCGCTTCTATTGAATTACCCGCTGCAATTTCATTTTTCATCTCTTCTATCAATTCAAAGTTTATTTCTGAAAAATTATTTACAAAGTTTAAAGGATTTTGAATTTCATGCGCTATACCTGCCGTGAGCTCACCCAGGGACGCCATTTTCTCAGAATGTATAAGTTGTGTTTGTGTTGTCTTTAATTCTGTAAGTGCATGTTGCAATTCATCTTTTTGCTGTGTTATTTCAGCTGTACGCTCCACAACTATTAATTCAAGTTTTTCTTTTTGAGCTGCTATAAATTTACCTCTTTCTTCTTCTTCCAGAGTTCTTTTCCGTTCTTTCTCCAGGGCTTT
>DASYOM010000059.1:0-32948 GCA_036007765.1 Chitinophagaceae bacterium
AGTATAAGGCGTGTGCAGATCAGCATGCGCATCAATCCATATTACTCCAAGCCTGCTCTTTGGCTTAGCTGCTTTAATGCCAGCAATTGTGCCACCTGCAATACTATGGTCTCCACTCAATACAACCGGAAAAAAATTGCCCAGTATAGTTTCTTTCACCGCTTTTGCCACTCTTTCGTACATTATTAATACTCCATTTATTCTTTTTGCATAGGGCGATTGAATGGGTTCAAAAAGCAAATGGTTTTCTGTCTCAATTTTTTCTGACGGGAAATGAACAAAAAAATTACTCATAAAATCAAGGGCTGCGATCTTTATTGCATCTACTCCAAGGCTTGCCCCCCGGGTGCCTGCGCCAATTTCACTGGGAACTTCAATCAATTTAATATTCTTCATAACATTTTTTTACCAACATATAATTCCTCATGGCTTACATATTTTGGAAAGATAAATTTTCCCGGTAGTGTTGGCAAATTTATCGTCATTAATAACGTAACCATAAATTGGACATAATCTCCCCGGAAAGCTGAAAGTAAAATTGTAAGCTGTAATAAATGATCTACAAATTAATGTATCGCAATCGTAGGAACATGGCTATGATAAGCGAGTTTTTTTGTATGGCTCGTTTTAAACAACTGGCTTAAAAAACCATGTTTGCGGGGGACAGTGATAATCGCATCCATCTCCTTAGTTTCAACAAACCTGTTGATACCTTCAAGAAAATCATAGGCCCTTAAAAAAGAAAAGTCAGGATTATAAGATCCCAATTTATCTTCCATGCATCCCCTTTCAATTTTATACTCATCAGTAAGCTCAATATAATGCTCGCTATCAACATTAAGGATTTGAAGTTTTGGATGGAAAGTATCTAACAAATTTTCCAGCGATTGAAAAGGTGTGGTACGTGCAACATCTTTAAAATCTGATGTGAAAACAACATTTTTTAATCCTTGAAATTTTGCGTCTGGCGGTATGATCATCACTGGCGTGTTAATATGCCGGATTACATTCAATGTATTTGTACCCATAAAAACTTGTTTAATACGGGAGCTTCCGGTAATGCCCATGATCACCATATCAACATGATTTCCTAATACATATCGCTGGATATTTTCTATGAATGAGCCTTCTTCTGATTCAAAAGTTATTTCGGCATTTCCCTTTGATAACAAGCCAGTTCTCAAATCATTTAATTCCAGGTCAGTAATCATTTTACGGGATCCTTCTTCTTTATCAGTTAATGATGCAAAACTAATCCTGCTATAAACATTGTAAAGAATAATATTTGCACCGGGAATATCTTTTGTAAGAGCCATGGCATATTCCGCCGCGTTCACTGAAGTATCAGAAAAATCTACAGGAACAAGAAATGATTTCATAATTTTTTTTGCAAAAATAAAGAAAACAAGTATTAAAAAATAATAGGTTAAGGATTAGATTTTAAAGAGAAATATTCTTGTGTGATAAACCTGTGTATAAGTAGGTGCCGCCGTTTGGAATCATCAATATTTCTTTATCACAGAACTCATATATTTGCCTGCATGCCTGTGATTGCTTTCACAGCTTTAAAAAAACATAAGAAAAGTGAGATTAAAAAGCCTGGAAATAAAGGGATTTAAAAGTTTTGCAGATAAAACTATCCTCAATTTTGATGAAGGAATTACCGGCGTGATTGGCCCTAACGGATGCGGAAAAAGTAATATAGTAGATAGCATTCGCTGGGTGATAGGTGAACAGAAGATAAGCCAGCTACGAAGTGAAAACCTTGAAAGCCTTGTCTTCAATGGCTCCAAAACCCGCAGTGCAAGCGGCCTTGCAGAAGTTAGCCTAACGTTTGACAATACAAGAAATTTACTTCCTACAGAATTTAATACGGTTACGGTTACCCGCAAATATTATAAGAACGGAGAAAGTGAATACCGGCTAAATGATGTAAGCTGCCGGCTCAAGGATATCCACAATCTCTTTATGGATACCGGTGTAAGCACAGACAGCTATGCTATTATTGAGCTGGGCATGGTAGATGATATTATAAAAGACAAAGATTACAGTCGCCGCAGGATGCTGGAACAGGCTGCAGGTATTTCAATTTACAAAACACGTAAGAGGGAAGCTAAACTTAAATTGGATGCTACTGAACAGGATATTGCACGAATCGAAGACCTTCTTTTTGAAATAAATAACCAGTTGAAGACACTGGAAAGCCAGGCAAAAAAAGCTGAGAAATATTTAGAAATAAAAAAAGAATATCGTGAAGTTTCCGTTGAGCTTGCCAAGGCAGCGCTTGAAGGATTTAATATTACTTACAGGGAACTAAACGAGCAGCAAAAAACTGAGACCGATAAAAGAACAATGCTCGAAGCTGGCATAGCTACTGACGATGCTGCTCTTGAAAAAGAGAAAATAACATTTATTGAAAAGGAAAAAATTCTTCAGCAACAGCAGCATGCTTTTAATGACCTTAACAATATAGTTAGGGAAAAAGAAAATGAAAAGAGTTTAAGCATGCAGCGCCTGCAATATTTAAGAGAACGGGAAAACAGTTTAAAAGAATTTTTGCATAAAGCTGAAGGGCAATTGAAAGGTATTGACGAAAGTATTCAATTTACAAAACAGCAAATTACTGACGAGGATACAAAACTTGAAGAACTAAAACAACAATTGGAATTATTAAAACAAAATGCTGAAGACAAGAGAAGAATATTTGATAAAAAAAGAACCACGACCGATGCTTTGCGACAATCTCAAATAGCATTACAAAGAAGCTATTTTGATGCTGAGAAAAAAGTAGCAGTTGCTGATACAAATATTCATAACCTACAGCGTACAGTAGCGCAGATTGAAGAAGAACAAAAACAACGGGCCGAAGCACTTGAAAGATTTGAAAATGAGAAGAAACAAAAAGAACAAGAGCTTGAAGAGAAAAAAACAACGCTTGAGCAACTAAAGCAACACAATGCTTTTACCAAAGAACAAATACTTGAAACCCAGTCTCAGCTTGAAAAACTGCGCAATGAGCTTGCGGCTGAAAACCGAACGCTTGATGCCACGCAAAATGAATATGATCTTCTGAAAAGCCTGATCGATACCATGGAAGGCTATCCTGAAAGTGTGAAGTTCCTTCATAAGAATAATGCATGGGATCATACTGCTCCTATACTATCTGATATTATTTATGTAAAAGAAGAATACCGCACCGCGGTCGAAAATGTGCTGGAGCCTTATCTCAATTATTATGTAGTTGACGGCCTGGATGAAGGGCTCAAAGCAATCCATCTTCTGGATGCAAATAAAAAGGGTAAAGCGAATTTCTTTTTGCTTGATAAATTAAATTCATTCGAATCAAATACGCCCGGTGAAAATTTACCCGATGCAATACCTGCCTTAAGCGTTATTGAAATAGATGAAAAATACAGGCGCCTTGCCACTTACCTTTTAGGAAATGTATTCATTGCTCAAAATGAAGAAGCATTGCAAAACAGCAATGGCTACGTGGTATTGGAAAAGCACGGAAAATATGTAAAAGGAAAATATGCACTTTCGGGTGGAAGCGTAGGATTGTTTGAAGGAAAGAAAATAGGAAGAGCAAAAAACCTTGTAAAACTTACAGAAAAAATTGATGTTCAAAAGACGAAAGTTAATGAACTGAAAGTTATAATCACAAAGCATTCCAATGACGTAATTTCATTCAATGAGCAATTAAAAGAGAATACCATACAACAAACACAACAACTTATAAATGAGTTAATAAACAATTCTTATTCTCTCCAAAACAAAATAGAAAACATCTTCCATCAGCGGCAGTCTTCCATTGCAAGGTTAGAAGAATTGAATGCCCAGCTTCAGCAGAATCATGCATCAATAAAAGAAACGAGAACATCACTTGAATCCCTTGCGCAGGATGTGGAACAACTGGACGATAAAATGAAAATTGCTAATAATGAATTTTCAAATGCGGAAAATGAATTCAACCAGTCTAATGACCTTTACAATGAAAATAACCTGCAACTTGCAAGGCAGCAAAGCAAGGTCAATTCTTTAAAACAGGAACTTGAATTTAAGAATAATCAATTCAATGATCTTACCGCGCAAAGAGAGAGCAGTGATTTGCAGATGAAAGAAGCTTCACAAAATATTGCCGGAACAACCGAAGAATTAAAGTTGCTGGAAGACACCCTTCTTTCTTTAATGAAAAATAAAGAGACAGAAGAAAAGCACCTTAACGAAGCTGACCAGGCATATTATAATTTAAGAAATGCGCTGAATGAAAAGGAAAGTGCACTACGTCAAAAGCAAAAATCCAAAGAGCAGACAGATCATTTACTCAACGAAATAAAAGATAAGCTCAACGAATTAAAACTGCAGCTTGCAGGAATGAAAGAAAGATTGCATGTTGAATTTAAAATTGATCTTGATGCAATTCTCGAGGAAGACAGAAATACTGAAACACCGCTCGAAGACCTCCAGGAAAAAAGTGACCGTATGAAGAAAAGGCTGGAGAATATGGGAGAGATAAATCCTACAGCGATTGAAGCATTTACTGAAATGAAAAAACGCTATGACTTTATCGTTGAGCAAAAGAATGATCTCACTAACGCTAAAGATTCCCTGATGCAAACCATACAGGAAGTTGAGGCAACTGCCAATCAAAAGTTTCTTGAAACATTTAATAAAGTAAGGGACAATTTTCAAAATGTATTCCAGGCATTGTTTACTGAAGATGACACCGCCGATATGGTTCTGGACAATCCTGATAACCTGGCAGAGACAGGTATTGATATTGTGGCAAAACCAAAAGGGAAAAAGCCGACAAGCATTAATCAATTAAGCGGCGGGGAAAAAACATTAACAGCCACAGCATTGTTATTTGCCATCTACCTTATAAAGCCTGCGCCCTTCTGTATTCTTGATGAAGTGGATGCACCACTCGATGACGCCAACATTGGGAAGTTCACACAAATGATAAGAAAGTTCAGCAAAGAATCGCAATTCATAATTGTTACGCACAACAAAATGACGATGGCTACTGTAGATGTAATTTATGGAGTTACCATGCAGGAAGCTGGTGTGAGTAAATTAGTGCCGGTTGATTTTAGAGGGCTGGAGCATCAGTTGGTGAATTAATCATAGTTTAGAAAACCTCCCAATATTTCCTTTCCCACCCGCTAAAAAAACACTCTTTCCAATCTTCGCTTTCCTGCAAACATGAAAACTTTCTTTTGAAATTGATGTCCATGTATTACCATCATCATTAGAAATATCAACGCCATTAAGGCCGCACGTAATCCATTTATTTTTCTCAAGATATTCTATACAGCTTCGGTATCCGTTGGGTGGAGAGGAAGGTGTTCGCCAATTATGGCCACCGTCTTTAGTAATTACACAATTACCAGTAGTAACATCCGGTGTATTGAAATCTCCCCCGACAACAATAAATATTTTCTTGTTCTTTATTGCAATAGAATTGGCGCCGGTAGTTTCTTTTCCTTGTAAAATGGGCATATCAATTTTTTTATCTTTTATAAATAGCCTTGAGTAATGCCCTCCTGTAACGAAAGCAGCGGCATCATTTCCAAACTTTCTAAGGTTGGTACCACTTGATGCAAAGCATGCTTCGCCGCTATCTGCAACAGGATAATGTTTTTGTGGAATGGTGCGCCATGTATCGCCTCCGTTAAATGTTCGCGCTATAAAAAATTTCCCATCTATCGGGTCGCCAATAACAATCCCGCTTTGTATATTCCAAAATTCCATTGCATCAAGAAACATTCCCTTTGTCCTATTTTCATAAACTACTTTCCAGTTTTCTCCACCATCGATAGTTCTTAAAATATATGCCGGTGCGTCTACACCCATAATTACCGCCTGGCTTTCATCAAAAGCTTCAATATCGCGGAAGTCCGTTTTCTCAAAACCTTTTACCTGTATCCATTTCCAGGTGTTGCCGCTGTCAAGAGATTTTCCAACCATTCCATTGCTTCCGCTTACCCAAATTATTTTGTCATTCACAACACTCAACCCACGAAGGGATGTATTGGTTCCGCTGGTTATAATTTTTATTTGCTGTGCCTGGATATTTGCACCAATAAGAATGAGTAAAATAAAAATGATTTTCATGATGAATTTAATTGTATCGCAAAGAACGCAAAGTTAAACGCAAAGTTTCGCAAAGTCTTTTTATAACATTCTATGCAATTAATAATTCGCAATAAAAATGAAATCACGAAAGCCCCTCCTTTGGAGGGGTTTGGGGAGGCTTTTTTTTATTTACATTTGAGCATGAGTTATAATTATCTGCCGCTTGATGCAGGCGAGCTTACCTTCCAACAGGTAAAAGATTTTATAAAATACGATCAGCTTGTTTCAACAACTTTTACAGCGCACCAGTCTATTGATAAATGCAGAAGGTACCTTGATGAAAAATTGAATTCGTCTGATGAACTTTTTTATGGTATAAATACAGGATTTGGCTTTATGCAAAATGTGCAAATAGATAAGCAACAATTGCGCATATTGCAAAGTAATTTGTTGCTTTCACATGCGTGCGGTATGGGGGATGAAGTTCCTGCAGAAATTGTGAAGCTGATGTTGATGCTGAAAATTAAATCACTCAGCTACGGTTACTCAGGCATTGGAATCGAAGTAGTGAAACGGCTGATGGATATGTATAATACTAATGTGCTTCCTGTAATTTATACACAAGGTTCGTTAGGGGCTTCCGGCGACCTCGCGCCATTGAGCCATATGTGCCTTCCTTTAATTGGAATGGGAGAGGTAATAGTTAATGGAAAAAAAATATCCGCTACCGAAGCCTTGAAAAATGCAGGATGGGCTGTACTTGAACTGCAAAGTAAGGAAGGACTTGCTTTGATAAACGGTACACAATTCATGAGCGCTTACGGGCTGAGTGCGCTTATTAAATCAGAGAAATTAATTAACTGGTCAAATATAATTGCTGCTATTTCTTTTGATGCTTTCGATTGCAATCCTGACTGCATGAATGAAAAGCTTCACTCAATAAGAGATCACAAAGGCCAGGTTTCTGTTGCTGCAGATATTAATAAATTTTTGGCAGGCAGTGAAATTACATGGCAACAAAAGAATAAGTCCCAGGATCCGTATTCGTTTCGGTGCATACCCCAGGTGCATGGAGCAACTATAGATACTTTTGATTTTGTGCTATCCACATTTTTAAAAGAAATTAATTCTGTTACTGACAATCCTAATATTTTTCCTGATGATGACCTTATCCTGAGCGGAGGAAATTTTCACGGGCAACCGTTGGCGTTAGGCCTTGATTTTTTGGCAATCGCGATGAGTGAAATTGCAAATATTTCTGAGCGCAGGACATACCAATTGTTAAGCGGTCAGAGAGGTTTCCCTTTATTTTTAGTAAAGAATCCCGGCCTTAATTCCGGGCTTATGATTCCTCAATACACTGCCGCAGGAATTGTAAGTGAGAACAAACAATTGTGCACGCCCGCTTCTGTAGATTCTATTTCATCATCAAACAACCAGGAAGACCATGTAAGCATGGGAGCTAATGCCGCAACAAAATGTTTGCGTGTAATTGATAATGTTGAAAAAGTGCTGGCTATAGAATTGCTTTCTGCCGTGCAGGCGATGGAATACCGCAGGCCGATGAAATCATCAGTAATGCTGGAAGAAATAATTGCCGCATTTAGAGAAAAGGTTTCTTTTAATGAAGCCGATCGTTTCTTGCATGAGGATATGGTGACTGCGGTTGAGTTTATAAGAGTGTATGAATTGAAGGACATTTCGACAAGCTCAGGGTGACAAGGTATTGATTGGGAAGAAGTCAATTTTAAAAAGAGCTTCTGTAGATAATCCTCAAAATCCTAAAAGCTTTGTCATGCTGAGCTTGTCGAAGCATCGAAGCATACCAACAAAACATTGAAGTATGAAATTATTACATAATTATTCTGTTTACATTATAGAATGTAATGACAATTCATATTACACAGGAGTTACTAATGATTTAGACAGAAGATTGTGGGAACACAATACAGGCTTTAATATTAGATGTTACACGTATTCAAGAAGACCTGTTATTTTAAAATATTATGAAACAACAAATGATATAAAACAGGCAATTTTGCGTGAAAAGCAATTGAAGGGTTGGTCAAGGAAAAAGAAAGAGGCGCTTTTTATTGAGGATTGGAATGAGTTGATCAGGTTATCAAAATCATCAGTTGAAAAATTAAAAGACAGCAGGTATGCAAGTGGCCCTTCGACAAGCTCAGGGTGACAAAGTATTTAGGTGTCAAGAAGAAGTCTATTTTAAAAATAAAGCTTCTATGTACAACTTTAAATCAAAAGCTTTGTCATGTTGAGCTTGTCGAAACACCGAAGCATAAACTAAAAAAATGAATCAACTTGGAAAAATAAAATACGATCCCGTAAAATATAAAACTCCAACCGGTACAAAGCTGACATGCAAGGGCTGGGTACAGGAGGCTGCATTAAGAATGCTGCTTAATAATCTTAATCCTGAAGTGGCTGAACGCCCTGATGACCTTATTGTCTATGGCGGGCGGGGTAAGGCGGCGAGAAATTTTGAAAGCCTTGACCTTATTATCAAAGCCTTAAAAGATTTAAATAATGATGAGTCACTTTTAATACAAAGTGGTAAGCCTGTTGGCATTTTGCAAACGCATACAAATGCTCCCAGAATTCTTATCTCCAATTCGCAGCTTGTGCCTAAGTGGGCGACCTGGGAGCATTTTGATGAACTGGAGAGAAAAGGATTGATGATGTTTGGGCAAATGACTGCAGGCTCCTGGATATATATCGGTAGCCAGGGAATTGTACAGGGAACGTATGAAACGTATGGAGCTGTTGCTCATAAGCATTTCAATGGAACACTTAACGGAACATTAAATGTGTCCGCAGGCCTTGGTGGAATGGGCGGTGCACAGCCATTGGCAATCACAATGAATGAAGGCGTTGCGTTAATTGCTGAGGTTGAAAAATGGAGAATTGAAAAGCGAATTGAAACAAAATATCTGGATGAAATAATAATAGATATTGATGAGGCAATTGATAAAGCTCTAAAATATAAAGAGCAAAAAAAGGTGAAGAGCATCGGAGTGCATTGCAATGCGGTCAATTTGTTACAAAGGCTTATTGATAGAAAGATTGTGCCTGATACAATAACAGACCAAACATCGGCACACGATCCTCTTATAGGTTATGTGCCACACACATTAAATAATGACCAGGCAAATATTTTGAGAGAAAATGATCCAGGTAAATATATTTCTCTTGCTTATGAAAGCATAAAACTTCATGTGGATCTAATGCTGGAATTACAAAGCCTTGGCGCTACAACTTTTGATTATGGAAATAACTTACGGGCACGGGCATACGAACAAAGATTGAAAGACGGGGAAACGGAAGATAAAGCAAAACAGGCATTTGATTTTCCGGGATTCGTGCCAGCATATATTCGTCCGTTGTTTTGCGAAGGCAAAGGCCCTTTCCGCTGGGCCGCATTAAGTGGCGACCCAAATGATATTGCCGTAACAGATGAAGTAATGATAAATTTATTTCCTAAGAATGAAGGCATGATACGATGGATAAAAATGGCGCAACAGAAAATTGCCTTCCAGGGATTGCCTGCCCGCATTTGCTGGATAGGGCAGGGAGACAGGGAAAAAGCAGGGCTTGCTTTTAATGATCTTGTAAAAATGGGAAAAGTAAAAGCGCCAATAGTTATTGGCCGCGATCATCTTGATACAGGTTCTGTTGCCAGCCCTAACCGCGAAACAGAATCAATGCTTGATGGCAGCGATGCAGTTGCAGACTGGCCTGTATTGAATGCATTATTAAACACAGCAGGCGGCGCAAGTTGGGTGAGCCTGCACCATGGCGGCGGCGTAGGCATGGGCTATAGTATACATGCAGGTATGGTGATCGTTGCAGATGGTACAGACGAAGCTGCGTCTAAACTCAGCCGTGTGTTACGAAATGATCCAGGTCTTGGTGTTATAAGACATGCCGATGCGGGTTATGATGTAGCTAAAGACTATTCAAGAAAGTTTGGGTTGGATATTAAAGAAAGGTTAGCATCCTCTCAGCCAAGTCATGGATAATGATAATTTAAAATTTACAGCAGGTAGTAAACTAACATTTTTATTGGATTATAATTTATATAATGGCCGAACTTGATTGCCGGTCTTTTGTATGATAAAGAGGAAAATATTAGAATGTTTAGTTTAAGATTATGCTGGCTGCAACAATTAAAAAAGCAAAAATCTCAATGCTAAAAACCAATCTAATTACTGAATTAATAATATCCGATTTATATTTAAGTATTATTCAATATTCCTGGCAGAACCGCTTGGTATAAATTTTAAATAAGCACCTACAATTTTATACACTTAACAGTAACAAAATGGAAAATAAAAAAAGCATACATCTCCAGATTGAACATAAAGTACCAAGCTTTGATGGATGGAAAAAAGCATTTGAAAGCGACCCTGTCAATCGTAAAAAATCCGGTGTGCGCCAATACAAAATATTCCGGCCCTTTAATGACCCAAACTATGTTATCATTGATTTGGCATTTGACAATTTGAGGGAAGCAGAAGACACCTTAGCTGCATTACAACGGTTATGGATAGATGTGGAAGGCAAAGTCATGATGAGCCCACAAACCCGAATTCTCAATCTTGTAGAAACTGTAGATGTGTAACCGCCGGGTTCACAGTTAATACTTAATAATCCATGTTTATGCTGTGAAAGCCTGCGGGGATAAGCTATAAATATTGAATAATGACATAGCTGATCAGTTACAATTTACCATTAATAATTAAGCCCTACATGCCATGAGCTAATTTATTGCTGGTTAATTTCATGGTTCCTATCGCTCCGGATCTGTCGTTACAGCCATCTGAGACTAAGCTCAGAGTCATAGCATCATTTTTAATTTCAAATTTGTAAGTGCCAATAGTTGTTCCATCGCACTCGCTGTTGCCGTAAAGTTTTTGAAGCGTTACTACGGAATCTTTTACCACGTATTTCATTGTCTCTATGGTTTCATTGCTGCTTGCATTCAGCACAATAAGTGTGTCACTGCTGAAATTAAACAAAGTTTCCATCCCGCCTTCAATGTTAAGAGTGCCTTTCCATTTAGTATTAGCCAGTTGAGCGTTTACGCTAATTGTTATGAAAGAAATAATAATAAGAACAATAACTTTTTTCATGGCAAATGTTTTATTGATTTTAATTTTTAATTCTAATCACAAATAAAAGTTTTCATTTTTAATGCAACGAATTTTTTAACCCAATTTCTGAAACATAATTTCTTGGCTGAACCTTCAGGTCTTCCCGAAAAACCTCTTGAGCTTCTTTTTTCTTTTTGATCTTTAGCAAGAAATTTCCAAGGTAATGCCTTGCAGGCACAAGCCAATCTCTTGGTTCATTATATACTAAAGAATCTTCTGTAGCTACTGCTGTTTTAAAATAATTCAGCGATGCCGCGGAGTTGTTTTCTTTTTCGGCGATAGTGCCCAGTAAAATATATTTGGCGATTTTACCTGAGGTTACAGGTGCACTAAATGGTGCAGGAACTACCGACAAATCTTCTTCATGTAACATCGCTTCAATTTTAGATAACGATGATTTTGCTTTACCCGGTTCGTTGGTATTTGCATAGGCCATTCCTCTCGCAAATTGTTGTATTAATGTAGCATAATGGAAACTTGTTCCCACAACAGGCTGATTTATTATATCATTCCATTTTTCAAAAGTTACCATTGTAAGTTCCGGAGCCATGTAAACATATTGAAAATAACAGCCCCACGGCGGCGCCTGGGAAAGCAAAGAAGTGTCAAAGCTATAACGACAATCTATGGCACCTTTTAAAGCGCTGGAATAATCACTTAGATTCATTAAGCATGCGGCCAGCATGTGGCGGTTATGAATTTCGTACAGGGCAGCATTATTAGCAACTTCAGGGTATAAACTGAGGTAATCAGCATACCTGGCAACAGCAGATTTATTTACGTTCACGCCCTTATCATACTGGCCCGTTCTTATATAAATATGTGATGGCATGTGAACCATGTGTGCCATGCCCGGCGCTAGTCTTCCGAGGAGGTCTGCACTGGCAATAGCCTTGTACGCATACGGCGATGCCTCCATTGTATGTATATAGTAATGATTTCCACCCGGATGATCTGGAGCATATTTCAAAATATTTTCCAGCAGCTTTTGTATTTGGGGAGTCCATGGTTCAGGATTGCCATCGTGTTGCCATAAGTCCCATGGGTGCAGGTTCATCAGGGCATCAACATATAAAGCGCCTATCTCCGCATCATTGGGATATTTTGTATAAAGCGCTTTCATCTTATCAGCATACAACTCATTAAGATGCCGCCTTTGTTGCGTGGAATCATCAGAATAATGCGCGGCTATTGCTTCTACCAGGCCTTTTTCTTTTGGGGTAGCCGTATTCATAAGCTCTTTAGCCTTATTGACAGCAACCAATGCGTCGGGCGAAGCAGCATATCCGAAGTCGTTAATGTTAGGCCCATAGGCAAGAGCTTCTCCCCAATATAACAAAGCGCAACCGGGATCAAAAAGCTGCGCTTTTTTGAAAGAAGGCAAAGATTCAATTATGTGAAAACCATAATATAGATTGATGGCCTGGTTAAAATAAAATTGAGCGCTGTCAATTTTAGTGGAGATTTTCCATGTATGCGAACCAATGCCCGGCAATGGGATCATTTGTAGTATTTCCGTTTTGCTTAGATGGTACGTTGCCCAATCGGGCGTGCAACTTATAGTGGTTGAGCGCTTCTTTTGAATTACTTTAAGATATGCTTCTTTATCAAGGTGGCCCGGAGATGTTTCGACCCTTGTATATCCGATCAAAAAAATTATGATGGAACAACCTGCAATTAACAGGTATTTCATATTGGTAATTTTTGTATTTAAATATACCAAAAATTAAAAGACTTCTATAAATACTGATGCTTTAATTTGACTACTGTTATATTAATTGTATTGAGAGAAGAATATGATTTATATAAACCCACGTATTAATAATCATGCCTGCAAAACGGTAAGATTTTTGTATTATCTTAAAAATAATTTACAGGTGAATCAATCGGCAACATTTTAATCTTTTTTCAGAATATTAAAAAACAGTAATTATGTCAACAAAGGAAATCGCCGGTAAGCTCGTTGAGTTTTGCCGGAAAGGTGACTTTCAAAAAGCGCAAAAAGAATTATACGCGGATGATGCGGTAAGTATTGAGCCCGAGGCTACTCCTGCATTTGAAAAAGAGACAAAGGGTTTGAAAGCTATATTGGCCAAGGCAGACAAATTCGATTCAATGGTTGAAAAAATGCACAGCATGGAAGTGTCTGATCCAATAGTTGCAGACAATTCTTTTGCGTGCACAATGGCTATGGATCTAACTATGAAGGAAAGGGGGCGCATGAATATGTCAGAGCTTTGTGTGTACGAGGTAAAGGATGGAAAGATTGTAAAAGAGCAATTTGTTATGTAATGTGCATTCTTACTGTCTAAGACTGCAGGAGAAGTTCATCTATGTAAAACCAGCAAGGATGATATTGAAATTATATGCCATCGTCTGTAATTTCCACAATAAACTATAACAAAGCCAACGCTATACTAAGCATAACATTTGTTTCCGGGATGGTATATGATTATAAAAATGTGCCGGAAGAAATATATATGGCTTTAATATCATCAGGCTCCAAAGGAATTTTTTTTAACAAGCATATCAAGGGAAGTTATAAATTTAAGAAAGTCACCTGACGGATTATGCCCTTAGAGATGCTGGCAAAAAAGATAAAGCAACGTTTATGAAATGGCTGTTGTCAATCAATAAAAAGCCCCATGAAATATTTCCTTATTGCCCTGGTTTTTTTCAATTTCTCATGCAAAAAAGAAAGATCCTGTGAGAAATGCGTTGGTGATAGCATTATTAAAAATGCAACTATTATTTATTCAGGCCCTGTTGAAGGAGATGGTTGTAGCTGGCTTGTAAAATTGGATGATGCACATTCTTACCACGCTGATGTATTAGATACTGCATTTCAACATGATCAGTTAAATGTAAAAGTTAGCTATCAGCTAACTTCTGAAAAATTTATCTGCGGTATTGCAGCAATGGAAATTCCGGTTATCCATGTTGTTAAAATTGAAAAGTAAATTTGCTCATACTTTCTTTATTTGAATTTTGATCGGAAGGATTTATTTTTTCTGCCAAGCCAAAACATGTTTATCAATAAAACACTAATGACTATAATGAGGCCGAAAAATTCCCTCGTCTCTTCTATCCATGGCTTTGTAGCTTTCATCGTTTGAACAATGCTTTCTGAATGATGTTCTTCCGCCCAATTTAATACACCAGACTTATCAAAAAATAACCAGGCACCATAACTTATGTATGCAATAAGTCCTGCTAAATATAAAGCCTTGTTATACTTGAGCTGTATCGCCTTGTAACATAAAAATGCAGCATACAGGTATATTGGCATCCATATATATGGATCAGGGTCATTGTACTGCAGTGCTGCAAAAATTATAAATATAATAATGAAAACGATGTTGAATATTTTCATAAAAAATTTATGGAATAAATAATTATTTAAAGATAACAGCATTAAATTTTAATCAGTTCTAAGCTTTCTTACTGCAACAAATTATTAAGTTGCGAACATATTGTTCTGTAATTTTTTAGGGCTCCGGCAATAACGCATGTTTTTGCCGCTACCTGTTTAAAGAAAATAAATTTCATCAAAGTCAATTAAACTTGCCCATCTTACTGTAAACATAAAATCATATTTTGGTTTATTTGAAAAAAATCGGTTAGCTGAATGAGGGAAATTCATAAAATATAACTGCCTTGGACCTCATAGAAACACTATTTAGACTAAAATTATTCAGGATCGCGGCAATGCTTTTATTTGCAGTTACGCTTATTAAATTATACTGATTGACATTACTAAGTTTAATTCTATAGAAAAAGTAATCTCGTATATAGTTATAGGTATCGTTTTATTAATTATTTCTTTCTTATATCAAAAATTTAAAAAGGTAATTTTCCCTGACAAGGCTTTTACAACTAATTCGTATTTTTTTTATCACGAGGTGCAATGGTTCTTCGCCTTTTTTCTAATAATATTTCACCTTATTATTCTAAAATCGCCACCCATACAAACATGCTTACTTTTGCATTCATGAAAAATGAAAATTACTCTCTTACAAATATACTTTCCAGGTTAAAAATCGATACGCTCAATGATATGCAAAAGGCTTCTGTGGAGGCTTTTAAAAAACATGCAGATGTTATTTTGTTATCTGCAACTGGTTCCGGGAAAACTCTGGCATTTTTATTACCAATACTTGGTTTGCTGAATGATAAAAATAAAAATACTCAGGGGCTTATAGTTGTTCCTTCCCGTGAGCTGGCGATTCAGATAGAGCAGGTTTTTAAAAGGATGGGAACAGGATACAAAGTTACCAGTTGCTACGGCGGCCATAAAAGGGAGACGGAAGAAAATAACCTCGTGCAGCCACCAGCCCTTATCATCGGGACACCTGGCAGGCTTTCCGATCATCTCAGAAGAGGCAATATTACCATAGATGCTATTGAAGTATTAGTACTGGACGAATTTGATAAATCGCTGGAGCTTGGTTTCCTCGATGAAATGTTTTTCATAGTTGACTCACTGAAGCATTTGAGAAAAAGGATATTGACCTCCGCTACAGATGCAGTTGAAATTCCTGCATTCATTGGGTTACATAATCCGGAAAAACTGAATTTCTTAATTGGAGAAGAGATAGATAAAGGCCTTGCTGTTAAAACTGTTTTCTCTCCTGATATGGATAAATCTGAAACACTGTTTAAGCTCATATGTTTCCTTGGCAACAGGTCTTCAATAGTATTTTGTAACCACAGGGAAGCGGTTGAGCGTACGAGTGCGCTGCTTACTCAAAAAGGAATTAATAATGAATTTTACCATGGAGGCATGGAGCAGCAGGAGAGGGACAGCGCTTTGTGTAAGTTCAGAAATGGAACAACAAATGTTTTGGTAACAACGGATCTTGCATCCCGTGGCCTGGACATTCCAAACATACGATATATTATCCATTATCATTTGCCACATACCGAGGATGCTTTTACGCACCGCAATGGAAGAACTGCAAGAATGGATGCCAGCGGCACCGCAATATTAATACTGAACGATGAAGAAGAAATGCCTGGATATATTGAGGATGACGTTGAGAAAATACAACTTCCCGTAATCGATATTTTGCCTGAAAAACCAAAATGGTCAACGTTGTTTATTGCTGCAGGAAAAAAAGATAAAGTGAATAAGATTGATATAGTAGGATTCTTGTCTCATAAGGCGCAGCTGAAAAAGGAAGATATCGGGTTGATCGAAGTGAAAGATTTTTTCTCTTTTGTTGCCGTACGAAAGGTCAAAATGGGGGGTACGCTTCAGCTTATCAAAAATGAAAAGATCAAGAACAAAAAGGTAAAAATAGAGATCGCTAAATAAATTCTCTCTTTATAAATGAAACGATTGTTTCATTGCTTTAAGCAAACCGGGTGTTGACCACTGGCCCGGAACGAGTATCCGGCGGATGGTATAAAGAGGCTCCGCAGAATCCCGTTTAGTTGATAATATGAATGCCATCTTATATCCACTGGCCTTTATTTCTGGTATGGCTGCCTGGTTCCATATTCCAAATGGGTATGCAAAATAGTTAACAGGCTTACCTGTTATCTCTTCAATTTTCGTTTTTGGTTTTACCAGCTGAGTATCCCAATCAGCTCCCTGGTATTTGGTGACCATGTGATGATCCCATGTATGCGCTTCCACAACGTTGCCGCTATCAGCCAGTTGTTTCAATTGTTCGCGGCTCATATAACGGGGACGGTTAATTGAAATTGTCATAATGAAATACACGCCCTTAAATCCATATTTCTGCATTTCAGTTTCGCCTATGCTAAATTGTTCCTCATCGGTATCATCGAAAGTAAGCATAACAGGCTTTGCCGGAAGTGTGCCGTCATGCACAAGATATTCGTAAAGCTGGGCTGGCAATACGGTTTCGTACCCGCTGTCTTTTAATGCCTTCATCTGTTCAGCAAATTGAGCCGGTGAAACGGAATATACTTTAAGGGTTTCACTTTGCCCGGGTTTCGGCTCCCTTATATGATGGTAGCACAATACAGGCACTTCTTTTTTTGAAAGAATAGTTGCAACATCCGCTAAAGGCTTCATGCTGACTGTATTAAGAGTATTTGCAACCGCCGTATTTGTTAAGCCTTTTATATCTTTTGTTTTGACTATGTCAGAAGAACATGCAGCTAAAAATATTGAAGCTGATAAAAAAGCAGGAAGGATTGTTTTCATTTATTGAACCGGTATTATTTTATTGATATTGAATGTAAACGGGCCTGGGGGTAAATTTCAACAATTCCTGCGGAGTATAGAATTGATCTGCCCCGGTTTTGGTATCATTTTTATAAAACAGTTTAAAGCCGGCAAACTGTACAGGCTCCCTGTAGATATAACGCAGGTAGGATGATTTTTTTAAAATCTTATCTCCCCAGCCGTCCATATCCATGACTACCTGCACCTCAGGCACCTTTTTTATATCCTTGTATCCCTGAATCATTCCCTGTGTAAAACGGTGCACTACCAGAATTTTAGGCGGTAAATTATTTTCCTTTACCAGCTTAGCCAGGTAATCAATTGCATCATTTACATCTTCAGCATTAAAGCTTCCGATCTTACTCCCCGGAACTTCACCATTCTTCAGAGAAAACTCGGGATCAATACCAAGGTGAACTCCCGGCATTTTTAAATATGTTTCCATTGGTGGCACTTCATCTTTTACAAAGCTGTGCCCAACCTGTATATCAAGAAAGACCAGGGCGTTAATTTCTTTTGCCCAGTTTACAATAGTATCAATCTGGTGAAAAGGCATGCGCAGGCGGTACTTACTCTCTTTGCCTGGTGCACCTTGTGCAGTTACAGCTACATAATGTAAAGCCGGAATAACCGGAATGGTAGTATCGGCTGCCTGCCATTTAGCAACTTCACTTTTTAGTTTCGCCAACATTTCATCTTTAGGCAGTTCACCAAGAATTCCCATCTTTTTAGAATAAAGGTTTCCGTAAAATGCAACGATTCTGTGATAGGGTAACACAGCGCCCGGCAAAGGATATATAATTTTCGCCGGCCATAACCCTGTTGTATCATTATTGCTGAGTACTTTTATTAGGTTAGTATACTCAGTTGAATCAATTGGTTTTTTGTCATAAACAGATTTCTCTTTTGCCGGCTGGGCTTCACCTGTTGAATCTACGAGGCCTTTTTCGCTTACTGATTGAGCGCTGTTGCAACCCGTGCATGCAAAAGTCAAAAAAAGTAAAAGCTGAAAAGCTGAAGGCTTATATTTTATTTTCATAGGGCGCGAAGGTATTTCAATTTCATTCATAAAATTTTTTCAATAAAGATATTTGCGGGTATTTTACAGCATATATTCTGGTTATAAATGCTGTGATCTGAATTTTGTAGGGATAAAACGGATAATTAATTAAATTCTTGTATGCTGTTACTTTATTTTTTATGAAGGGCACCGCCAGGAGCAATTGGATGTTATTGCCAGATTTTTTAATGAAGAGTTGATGTCATACCTGTTCGCAGGTCAATGACTCCTCTGGAGAATTCTTCGCGAGATACCTGTCTTCGACAAGCTCAGACTGACAAGCACCTGATGCCTGGTACCTCATACTGGAGTTACCCTGTCAATCCGCATTTTATCATAAAATCATTTGTAAATACTTTTTGTGCCTCATCACTTAACAGGGATTTCCTGCATGCTTTCCATTTAGTTAAATTATCACCATACATTTTTTGCAAAAGCTCCGGGCTAAGATTAAAATTGATCTTACCCCAATGCAATGTATAGGGTATGGATAATTCCTCAAGCCTGTCCCACACTTTTTTAAAAAAAGTTCTTGATAATTGTGAGTCAACGCCATCCAGTTCCAGTATACAGGTTTTATCGAAATGAGTAAAGCCCAGCAATGCCTGGGTTCCTTTTACATAGCGCAATGCAAGCGCTCCCGGGAAAGGGCTTTCCTTATTGATCTTTACAATTTCTTCAACGACTGTACTTGCATTGGAAGTATGGATACCTATTGCGGCGCTACCTGCCTTTCCCCTGAATTTTGTATTACTGAATGTTTCACCGAGAGTTCCTGTCATGCTTTCGGTTGATTTAAATGCTAGCGGAAATAATTTATTTACCAGCCCCGGCACCAGCATCGAAGAAAGTCCCGGGCCAAGGTGATCAAGTATTGTTTGCACTACGCCAAGCAGGTCATCCCCATAAGTAAAGCCTTTATCATCTCTTGGTATCTTCGTATAGTCTTCCCTGTAAGGAACCTTATACATCGTTTTGAAGAATACACCTTTTGCAGGGTTATCCGGCTCAAACATTTGAGGATTTACCAGTATTTCAAAATGATACAATTCCTTACCGGGCGCATTTGGAGGAGCTGGAAGTACATCAAGAATATTTGTAAAATCAAGCTGATTCATGGCAGGCTTCAATGCATCATTATATATGATGTCGCCGGCACGAAATTGTTCCAGCAAAAAAACGGGTTCGGTTTCTACAAGTATCCCATGTATAAATCCAAAGCTTCCAAAGCTTACAACCGCGGCATTGAACATATCATCGTTCCTAACAGGTTCAGCGCCCAGCCAGTTTATGAATTCATCGGAAGCTACCGGGTTTGATTCTTTTTCTATCCACACATGCCGCTCCGGGCTTACAATTATATGCAATCCAACGATTGAGTCATGCACTGCTCCTACATTGAATGCTGAACCGTGAGTGCCTGTCGAAATACAGCCGGCAATGGTTTGCCCATTACTGGCTCCTGAAGCTTTTAAAGATCTTTTGGGATTAGAATTTAATTCCAGCTTTTCATCTACATCGAGCATGCTCATGCCACATTCTACAAAAAAAAGATCACCTGCACTTTTTCCTTTTTGCAAATATTCCGGCGCAACAAAAGAATTTTTAAGATTATAAGAAAGCCGGAGCGCTTTTGTATCTACAAGGCCACCTTCGCATACTGCCACTTCAGAAAAAGACCATCCATTTCCCAATGCCCGCATTTGAATATTATTGTCAATCGCATACTGAATAAGCCATTGAAAATTTTTAGTAGTATCAAGATATGGATTAGAAGAGTGGGAAGACGGGATCCTTAATTTAAAAGAAGCATTCTCTTTAAAATTATGAACAAAATTCTGATGCCCGTTTTCCCATTTTGTAATGGGCAATCTTTCAATACCATCCGGTAATTTAGTTATAGTTGCCATAATTTATTTTTTATTAATGGCCCAATGAATCTGTTGGAGGGCTGTATGGGGCACAGCACCATTCAACTCTTTGAGGCATTACAATACCCAGTGTTACAACAGATATCAATGCAAAGCCAAGATTATTTTTTACAGTTACTTTATTCATGTGATTGAACCTCGTGTCGCAGTTTGGGTTAATATCCTTTGGCTGAACGAGCCCCCATGCAAATGACCAGGTTGTTTTTTTATTCAAAGGATTGTTGGCAAATGTATCGCAGTCGTATTTTGAAACAATGTGCGTGGTAGTGCAGGAATTAAAAGAATAAGAGCAAAGTGTTACTACAAAAAGAAATGTGCATTTGCTGAAATATTTATTTGTAAGCATCTTAAATAATTTATTTTATTCAAAACTTTATCTGGAAATAAATCATGATAATAAAGCATAAAATACAGCAAAGAATTTATTGGTACAAATGTTTTAAGATTTTTCTTCCATTATGATAACCCCTGGTATTTTTTACTCTGTATATTATAGAATAGTGAGGTGGGTAAGATTTAAGAAAAAAAAGAAAAATTGAATAAGAGAAATAAAAGTATTCTTACACTTTACTCTAAATTTTATAAGTGATCATTTACAATCGGTTTTAATAAACGGCCTTTCTTCTTGAAATTGTAATTGGGATATGTTTTTAAACCTTGCAGTATCACCTTTCATATCTATGTCTCCAAAACCTTCTATAAGCGAGTTGCCATGTAATTTAAAAACTACCTGTCTTACTGATGTCATACCTTCCGATTGGAAAGTATAATCTGCAATGATAAGGCTGTCCTGTAAAATGCCATTTATGATGCCTTTGTTATTATCCTTTTGATATAAAACGTAATTAAGATTTCCTGAAACTTTATTTCCTGAAATATCCAGCGATAATAATGCGGAATCTTTTTTTGCAACCCACGCATAGCAGCCTGGTATTATAAAAGGCATCGGAGCATCTTTTTTTGAAACTGAAGAAGTATCCTTAATTGTTTTTTTTGATTGATCTTCTGAAGTGTAAGAATTACAGCCTGCTGATAAAACAAAAGCGAAAAAAATAATTTTTTTCATGGGCAAAATTAAGTTTCGGAGATAGATCATAATAATTAGCAATGGATGGATATAAAAACTTAGATATTTATTCCACCGGAAATATTATTGGCTTCAATTTATGCTTTCGGTAAAAAAAGGTATTCGGACAAAAGGTATAAAACTATATTTAAGAATTAATATAATTATCCAAATGCCTGATCGTTTGCTGTTGTTTTAAGATAGTTTCTTTTACAACATCAGTTATGGAAATGATGCCTTTAAGCTCATCCTTTACAAAAACAGGCAGGTATCTTATTTTGCTATCTGTCATAAGCTCCATACAATGTTCAACAGTATCATCCGGTTTTATATGAGGAAGGTCGGAGGTCATAATCTCACCTACCTTTGTATTAGTTGAATTTTTTCCCTTTAATATTACTTTGCGGGAATAATCTCTCTCTGTTATGATCCCCATGTATCTATTGTTCTCCATCACCAATACTGACCCGATATTATTATCTGCCATTACTTTTAATGCATCAATAACTGGGGTTTCAGGAGTAACAGAGATTGCATTGCTGCCTTTACGTGAGAGAATGTCTGAAACATAATTCATAATTAGGAGTTTTGATTAAGTAATTTACGAAAAATATACAAAATGCTTTTGACGCACCGCAGCGTAAGCCATTAAGATTCTTTAATTGTTTTAATATCAGTAAATTACAACTAATGCGCTTCCATAGCAACAAAAATCTTATGAATTATCACTTATTGTCTTTGGAGGGTTATACTTATTTACAATACATTTTATCAAAAGTTTGAATATTTGAACTTTAAATATTAGTTTTGTTGCGATACCTGATTACCCTGATCCTTTCCCGCTAAAACTACAAAATTTTTTTCCGAATCCTTTCGAAATACTTCTTTTAAATCAATTTTTAAATTTAAACTGTAAGTATGAAAAGAATTTACAAAACGGAAGTCGCAGACACATTAGTAGCAATCGGAATTATTACCGGCTTCTATGGTTTGATGGCTATCATTGCTTTACTTTTTGGGATGTAATTTCAATTACATTACACAAAATTTCTTATGGCACAGGGTATTACCTGTGCCATTTTAATGTCCATACATCAAAGGAAATGAAGCTAATTACCCACAACCGGTTATCCAGTATAGGTCGTTATTTCAAAAAATAAACCTCGCGAATAAACTGAAGCTATTTAGCTTAAGTTAACACAACCTTCTGCATCACGTCACCACCTGTAATACTTTCGAGTATATCAAGGCCTCCTGTTATTTTGCCAAAACAGGTATGCACACCATCCAGGTGTTTTGTATTTGAGCGATTATGACCAATAAAGAATTGTGAGCCACCGGTATTTGGCCCCCTGTGCGCCATTGACATTACGCCCCGGTCATGTTGTTGCTTTGTTCCTTTTGTTTCGCAATCTATAGTGTAGCCCGGGCCTCCGGCTCCCGTACCATTGGGACAGCCACCCTGTACCATAAAGCCAGGAATTACCCGGTGAAAAGTTAATCCATCATAAAACCCCTGCGAAATTAATTTTTTGAAATTGGCTACTGTACCCGGCGCATCATCATCATACAATTCAAATTTTAAAACTCCTTTAGCAGTTTGAATTTCACCGGTAGTAAGTTGTTTTTCGCTCATGTTATTTTGTTTTCGTATTATATTTTTTGCGAAAATAATGCATAACATTCACTTCATTTTTACACGCTTTCAAATTGAAGGCATTTCAATAAACATCTTTTATAATGTATTGTTCTTTGTTGAAAATAATTGTCTCTCCTGTTGTTTTTCCTGACAATATTTTTGAAACCGGCGCTACAGGAGATACAAAAAAAACAATTTCATTTTCAAAAGATAATTTGCCTAAACCTGACGCGATAAAGAACGATATCGTTCCGCAGTTCACAAAGCTTCCTCTTTCGGCAGAATTATAAATCTTATTGCAGTCAACTGAAAGCAAAGATTCAATCTCTTTCATATTAGATGATAATTGTTTTGCATACATATCCTTTTCCAAATGGCTCATTGCACGGGATGTTTCAAACTTATCACCGGCGCTGCTTTTTTCTTCATTATTGGCCGTGGCCTGCGCAGCGTTCATTGAGATACGAATGTTATAAATCCGCCTCTCAATTGTAGCTATGCATTTTTTTTGCATCCTTTTTTTGTGTTCTCTTTTTTGTGCTTCAGTCATTTTATTTTTTATTCAGAGATTCATAAAAATTGTATTATATCTTTCAAGCTAACGAATCCATATTTTCCAATATGCATTTCAATATGTTTAAGTTAGGTAGAACTGGAGAAGGTAGCGATCTAAATCAGCAGCGGCAGTATCAGTGAAATTATTAAACCAATCCCCATTGGCAATTCTTTTTTGGTATTTATGTTGACAAGGGTTAGTTCAGTGCGATTTCCTGGTTATACCAACTTCCTTTTGCAAGGCCCGCAGCATATCGGTCATCTTTTAACAGCGTATGGCCGGAATGCATCAAAAACTTTTAATGGGAGATTTTTAATTCGGCTGCCACTTTTTGTAAAGCAAGCATTGCAGCTGTTCGCACGTAAGTTATATGTACGGGCGGAAACAATTTTTACGTCTAAAATTATTTGATGTCGCATACTTCAGATCTAAAATTATACGGGGAAGCAATTTAGAATATTCACCATACGTTTATTAGTATCAACAGCAATGGAATTCTTAAAACCACTTACGTCACTTACTATAAATAAGCCATATTTATTTGCGACATTTGATTGAGCATAGGAATGTATACTTATCCAAAAATAATTTATCGAAAAAAACAAAAATATCCGAAACCAGAAAATTTGGTTTTGGACCGATCCCTTTTTTAATAGTAAATAAAAAAATCATCACAGGTAATTCATTATATCACAGGTAATTTCATTATAATAGAATGACAAGGCTACATCTAATTTACATTTTTTTTATACTTATTTTCCTGACTGATTTGTATGGTTGCAGAAATCACACTGCTCCACCCAAAAAGGAAATTGTAAAAAAGCCTGAGGAAATGGATGATAAGATTTCCGACAATTTAAAATCAGTTTTAGAGTATGCCAATGATAATGAGGGTAAGATTGATGATTCGATCAAATTATCTCTGCATCACATTGTATATTCTTTTTATGAAGAAAATGATTATCACAACCTGTGGAGCAAAAAAGAACATTGGAACCCCCTGGCCGATTCCATGTTTGACTTTATTGAAAAATCAAAATATTATGGCCTTTATGCAAATGATTATCACTTTAAAGACTTGTCATTATTGAGAAAAAGATTTAGAGAAGATACCCTGGCAAAAAAAGACGCGATCTTCTGGACGAAAGTAGACCTGCTGCTAAGCGATGCCTTCATGAAAACCATTAAAGACCTCAGGGAGGGAAGAATGATACCCGATAGTGTTTCAATGATATCAAAAAATGAATATGTGGATTCCTTTTTTGTAAAAAATTTGAAAGCAGCTGAGGATCTGAAATCTGTTGTTACGGTTTTTGAAAAAGCTGAACCATCTAATGATGAATATCAATCTTTAAAAAATGCCTTAAGAAATTTTGTTGATTCTATGGACACTACCAGGTATGTGTACATACATTATCCTCAAAAAGATTCTTTAAATCTTATCAGAACCCTACAGCAAAGGCTTTCAGAGACTGGCGTGGCAGACAAAAATATTTTGCTACCCGATTCTATTTTATTGAACAGGGAAATAAAGAAATTCCAGCGGAATAATAATATTACTGTCAATGGAAAAATTTCCGACAAGCTAATAGGGTTTTTGAATTTATCGGATGTTGAAAAATTTAAAAGAATAGCAGTTACACTTGATCGCTATAAGCGTTTGCCGACACTTCCTGCCAGCTATGTGTGGGTTAATTTGCCGGGATTTTATTTAAAAGTATTTGATCATGACAGTATTATTCTCATTTCAAAAGTAATTGTGGGCAAGCCAGCCACACGTACGCCAGTCCTCACTTCCCAAATTACTGATATGGTTACTTATCCGCAATGGACCATTCCTCCCAGTATAATTAAAAATGATGTTTTGCCTGCATTAAAAATGGATCCAGGCTATCTTGCAAGAAAGGGATTTAGCCTTGTAGACATGCAGGGCGAAAGTATAGATCCTTATACTGTCAACTGGGCAAAATATAAAAAAGGTATTCCCTGGCAAGTTCAGCAAGGTAGTGGTGATGATAATGCTTTGGGTATTTTTAAATTCAATTTCAATAACCCTTTTAATGTTTATCTACACGATACAAATCAGCGATACCTGTTTAAAAATTCTTTCAGGGCATTAAGCCATGGATGCGTGCGTGTTCAAAACTGGCAGGAGCTTGCATATTTTATTGCAAGGAATGATAGCCTGAACCTTGCCGAGGGACAAAAAATGTCATACAATGAAGATTCAATAAAAACGTGGCTGAGTAATAAGAGCAGGAAACGCATCATGTTAAAAAACAAATTGCCTCTTTATATACAATATTATACCTGCGAGGCTAAAAATAATAAAGTTGTTTTTTATGATGATATTTACAACGAGGACAAATTATACGCGGAAAAATATTTCGCAAATAAATAAATAAAATTTTCGTTTATAATACACAGTTATATTAGCTGGTATATATTGAAAGGTATAATTATGAAATCTGGTTTGCTCGTATTAATGTTCATTGGGCTTTTTTTTACTTATTCCAATGCTCAAAAAAAACTAAAGCACACGCACTCAATTTCAGCCAAGCAATCACTGATTAAATATGGTATCGCAAGCTATTATGCAAAAAAATTTGATAAACGACAAACAGCAAGTGGCGAGATATACAGATCCAAAAAATATTCAGCTGCCTGTAATGTGCTTCCCTTACATACTTGGATAAGAGTTACTAACTTAAGAAATAACAAGTCGCTGGTAGTAAGAACTAATGACCGCCTTCATCCTAAAAATAAACGCCTCATTGATTTATCATGGATCGCGGCGAAAGACCTGGGTTATATTTCCAGGGGATTAACCAGGGTTAAAATCGAAGTTTTAAAAGATTTTCATTTGGCCCGGGAGTAGACTTTTTCTTATCAGTTATCTTCCAGTTCTCACCCTTTTTAAAGTATAATTTCTAATTTACAATTAAGCGGTTTTAAAGCTCTTGTTGATTAATTAATTTTATCCTTTGGAACTAACCTTCTATTTTTGTTTGAAAGAAAACAAGGCACTTTATGAAAAACATATATTTACTAATTATTACACTTGCAACTTTTATAATATCTTACGGGCAAAGTGAAAGTTATAAAAAAACCAAAGCCCTCGGAATTAGTTTTATTTTAAATGATTTTCAAACAGCATCTGATATAAGGAGTAATGGTTTGGTGAGTGTCTTAAAAGCAAAGAACTTCTTTAATTCAAAACGCCAGGAGCCCGGCATGGCAATAAATTATCTTTCAGGTTTGAGCGAGCATGTAGATTTTATAGCTTCACTCGAAGGATCTTTTTTAAATTATCCAATTAAGAATCACCCCGATTTTAATCAAAATACTTTTTTACTTGAAGGCACAGCCAGCGTTAATCTTAAATTGCTTACCGATAAGTATTGGGTTACTCCATATATAGACCTCGGTGTTGGAGCAAGCAACTATAAGAAATATTTTGCTGCGTTCGCGCCAGTTGGCCTGGGATTACAGATTAGTCTTTTTAGAGAGGGCTTTATATTTATTAACTCTCAGTACCGGATACCCGTTACAGAAATTGCGAGTTACCATTTCACGCACAGTATAGGAATTGCTTCTAACATCGTTGCAAAAAAAGAGATGGCTCCTAAAGTTGTTGAGATACCTGAGATTAAAGACCGTGATGGTGATGGAATTGTAGATAGCCTTGATGCCTGTCCCGACCAGGCCGGTCTTGCTGCTTTACAAGGATGTCCCGATCGTGATGGTGATGGCATTGATGACAAAGACGATAAGTGCCCTGACCAGGCAGGTCTTGCTAAATACCAGGGCTGCCCTATACCGGATACCGATAAAGATGGTATAAACGACGAAGAAGACAAGTGCCCTAATGTTCCCGGAGTTGCCCGATACCAGGGTTGCCCGGTTCCTGATAAAGATGGAGACGGGGTAAATGATGAAGAAGATAAATGCCCCAATGAAGCAGGCCTTGCATCAAATTTTGGATGCCCTGTAATTGATGTAGTTGTCGTTGAAAAAATAAATAAAGCAGCACAAAACATTTTCTTTGCTACTGGAAGTGCTAAGCTTTTAGCTAAATCCTTTAAATCATTAAAAGAAGTAGCGCAAATAATGCAGGACAATCCCTCATACAAAATTGACATAGATGGCCATACTGATAATGTTGGTAGTAATGAATTAAATCAAAAATTATCTGACAGCAGGGCAAATTCTGTAAAACAGTACCTGATGCAAAATGGAGTTGATGAAAGCAGGATAGTTGCTACCGGATATGGTGAGGACAAACCTATAGAAGATAATAAAACTGCCCCCGGGCGTGCAAAGAACAGGCGTGTGGAGATGAAACTTAGAAATTATTAATTACCCACTTAATCCGTATAGGGAATAAAACTTTATTACTGACCCCGCAATTTTTTGCGGGGTTTGTTGTTGTTGAGTACCGCTATTAAAATTTATTGGATAACAGCTTTTCTCACACGTATTAATTTTTTCAAGAGGTCTTCAAGCAAATCAAGTTTCAACATGTTAGCACCATCACTCAATGCGCAGGCGGGATCTGGATTGGTTTCTATAAATAATCCGTCCGCTCCCGCAGCAATAGCTGCTTTAGCAATTGTTTCAATCATTTGGGGATTGCCCCCCGTAACCCCACTGCTTTGATTAGGTTGCTGCAGGCTATGTGTGCAGTCCATTATGACTGGCACGCCGTGATTTTTCATAATTGGAATATTTCTATAATCAACCACCAGGTCATTATAACCAAAAGTGTTTCCACGCTCAGTAAGCATTACTTTATCGTTGCCTGCTTTTGTAATTTTTCCCCAGGCAATTTCATGGATTCTCCATTTACGAAGATGGTTTTTTTACTAAATTTTTTTTAAAAAAAAACTTTGCAGATAAAAAACCACCTCGTAAATGAAAGTGGCTTAAAGAGTTTTTAAAAAATTTATAAAAAATCCCTTTGCTTCATGCATCAATCATTATTAATAAACAGCCAAAAAAAATTAAGCCTGGTTCCAAAAAACCTCCCGCCAAAGAGCGCCGGGAGATATCTTCAAGCACACACACCTACTCTTTCATTAATTTTTGTGTTTCTACAAAATCCTCATTTATAAATTTTATAAAATATACACCTTTTGAAATAGCTCCAATGTCAAGCTTTGCATCTTGAGAAATATTATTCCATTTTTTTACTAATTGGCCATTTGTATTTACCAATTTAATTTCTTTTATATTATTTGAAGACACAATTGTGAAAAAGTTCTTTACAGGATTTGGGGAAAAAGTTATTACATTTTGTTTTGAAATAATTACATAAACAATGGATGAAAACTTACCATTCCCGTCTTCATCAATTTGTTTTAAGCGATAAAATACTTTTCCTTTAATTGCGGAATTATCAGAAAAATTATAGTGCAATAATCTGTTTGAATTTATAGCGCCGGCAACAAAACCTATTTGAGAAAAATTAATTCCATCTGTGCTTCTGTAAACTTTAAAACCTTTATTATTTTGTTCTGATGATGTTTGCCAGCTAACTTCTATATTATTTGCTGCAATATATTTCGCTCCGAGGTTTAGTAATGTAACTGGTAAAACACTTGGATTCAGCTTCAGCACCCAGCCATCAAACGCGCCACCATTAAATGCTATACCTGTAAAGGTTCCTGAGCCGTCAGGTGTAGCGGAATAACCTTCTAAAATAGTTCCTCCATCTAATGTTTGCCCAATCGTATAAAAACGATCATCATCATCTCCTCCCAGCAGTTGCTGTGTTTTTGTATTTCCTGCAGCATCCAGAATTACAAACCATCCATCATAGTTTCCATGATTTGTAAATCCTGTAAGTGTGCCTGTATTGGAAGATCTTGTATAACCTGCAAGAACATAACCACCATCATTGGTTTGGCGGCAACCATAGAATTCGTCATCATTATCTCCGCCAAGTAATTTTTGCCAGGTTGTATTTCCGCTGGCATCAAGCTTTATTACCCACCCATCAAAATCACCATGGTTTGTTAAGCCTGTTAGTGTACCTGTATTTGAAGATGACTTTGAAGCGAGTGCAGTAATATAACCTCCATCAGAAGTTTGTTGAATTGGAGTTAGATAATCTGTTCCATCGCCACCTAATAGTTTTTGCCAGGTAGTATTTCCTGCAGCATCTAATTTTACAATCCATCCATCTTCTGAGCCATTATTGATTACACCTGTAAGCGTGCCGGTGTTGGAAGATGTTGAATAACCTGCTGTAATATAACCTCCGTCTGTGGTTTGTCTTACTTCACGAAAAACATCTACACTATTACCGCCCAAAAGTTTTTGCCAGATAATAGTACCCGTAGCATCCATCTTTATAACCCAGCCGTCAAAAGCGCCGCCATTATTTGTACTACCTGTAAGGGTGCCTGAATTGGAAGAATTAGCCTGTCCGGTAACAATGTAGCCGCCATCTGATGTTTGGGATATTCCAAAAAAATAATCGTCGGATTGTCCGCCAAATAATTTTTGCCATGTGGTGTTGCCATTTGCATCGAGTTTCACAATCCATCCATCAACGTTCCCGTTACCTGTTATACCCGTTAGCGTACCATTGTTAGAGGAAAGTGAATAACCTATAGCAATATAGCCACCATCTGCTGTCTGCTGAACTCCGTATAACCGGTCATCGGAACTACCCCCTAATAATTTTTGCCAGGTTGTATTTCCGCTTGCATCCAGCTTTACAACCCATCCATCAAAGCTCCCATTATTTGTTAACCCGGTAAGTGTTCCTGTACCTGGTCCCCGACCGCCGGCTTCAATAGTATTTCCCACAACAATATAACCGCCATCTGATGTTTGCTGGGTTTTTAAATTTAAAAACTGATCATTGCCTGTGCCTCCCAATAATTTTTGCCATTGTATAGTTTGTGCTGTGGTAGTAAGGCCTCCAATTGCAAGACATAGCAGAAGTGTAAAATTTTTCATGATGTGTGTGTTATAGTTTTAAAAAATTATGTAATAAATGTAGCAGTGAAAACTCTTTAGAATATCCTTATTATGTAAACACGTAAACATTCTTGACAAGACAGTCCTTTTACTTGACAAGAGAAATACACCTGCTTTATAATTTGGTGTTATTTTGTACTTCAGCAAAACAAATTATATAATGCCCGTTGATTTTAAGAGATGGCTGTTGAAATATAAAATTCCGCACGTATTGATTTGGATCGCTGTCTCATTTTTTTTAGCCGCACTATATTACGATTATAACAGGCCATTGTTTGTTCAGTTAATTCCATCTTTTGTATTAACAGCATTATGTTTCCCTTCGTTTTACCTTGCAGGCAACTGGCTGGTCCCGGCGTTTATTTACAAAAGAAGATTCATACAATTTTTTTTATCGGGGCTTGGCTTATTGCTTCTTAGTTCTTTGTCTGATTATTTAATAACACAGTTTATTTATCACGTGATCACAGGAATAGCCATGTTTCCGTCTGCACCTTATTTCCTGCTGATATTTAATGTAATTGTATTGGTAACTCTTATCAGTATTGCATTAGGCGTTGCTTTAAAAATTTTAACCAACCGGTTTCAAATGGAAAAAAGATTGCGTGAGGTTGAAAAAGAAAAGATAAGTACTGAATTGAACTTTTTGCGTTCGCAGGTTAACCCGCATTTCTTATTTAATGTGATGAACACAATTTATTTCCAGATTGATAAAGAAAATATACAGGCAAGAGCTTCTGTCGAAAAACTTTCTGAAATGTTGCGCTACCAGTTATACGAATGCACGAGTGATAAAATTGATATCGGAAAAGAATTGGAGTACATTAAAAATTATGTAGCTATGCAAACATTGCGTATGGAAAAAGGTACAGATATAAAACTTTGTATCGATGAAAAATTATCCGGATTTTTTTTAGCTCCTTTATTACTGCTCCCAATAATTGAAAATTCTTTTAAGCATATTTCAAATTTTAAAAATCCAAAGGAAAATAAAATTCATATAATATTAGAACATAAAAACGATGATGCGTTTGTCATAAATGTTTCTAATACTTACGATAAGTCAATTAAGTCAAAACACTTGTTGCAATCAGGGGGTTTGGGAATGCAAAATCTGCAACGGAGATTAACTTTGTTGTACCCGGAACGTCATGAATTTTTAATTAATGAACAGGAACAGCTATTTGAAACTATATTAAAAATTAATTACGATGCTTAATTGCCTGGTTGTAGATGATGAACCTATTGCCCGAAATGGTTTGATGGAACACATACGCCAAATTGATTTTCTAAATCCTGTAGCCGAATGTAAGAGCGCAATGGAAGCAACGACATGGCTGCAAAAAAAAGATATTGATCTTATATTTCTTGATATACAGATGCCTAAGCTTACAGGTATAGATTTTATAAAAAATTCGTCTGCTTTACCCGTTGTTATTTTTACAACTGCATATCCTGAGTATGCGATAGAAGGTTATGAATTAGATATACTTGATTACTTGTTGAAGCCAATTAGCTTTAACCGGTTTTTAAAAGCTGCCTTAAAAGCCCAGGAATTTCTTGGGTTAAGAACCAGGCATGAGACATCAACATCAGAAGATTTTTTCTTTATAAAATGTAATCAGAAAATAGAAAAGATAATGATGGCGGATGTTTTGTATGTAGAAGGAATGTCGAATTACATTATTGTTCACACGAAGCAAAAAAAATATATTGCCTACCTCACATTCAAAGGTATTGAAGAGAAGCTACCTCAAAGTATGTTCATACGGACACATAAATCTTTTCTTGTTTCAATTCACGCCATTCAATCTATTGATGGCAATGAAATTAAGTTGGAAAAAATCACTTTGCCTATCAGTAAAAACTATAAAGAGGAAGTCATGTATAAAATAGGGGAGCGCTTATTTAAAAGATGATTGATAATTCAGCCAAATACTATTATAATTTACAATGATTTGAAACCTTATAGAGCTCCTCTTATCTTTATTAATTTTTTAAGAAGTTCTTCAAGCAAATCAAGCTTCAGCATATTAGCTCCATCGCTTAATGCACATGACGGATCTGGATGGGTTTCTATAAATAATCCGTCTGCTCCTGAAGCAATAGCTGCTTTAGCAATTGTTTCAATCATTTGGGGATTCCCACCGGTAACCCCACTGCTTTGATTGGGTTGCTGCAGGCTATGTGTACAGTCCATTATTACCGGCACCCCATGATTTTTCATAATTGGAATATTTCTATAATCAATCACCAGG
>DASYOM010000060.1:0-21640 GCA_036007765.1 Chitinophagaceae bacterium
GTTGCCCGCCCAGGCCCGAAGCATTATTACACGCCCTGATTAGTTTACAGCAAAAAATAAAAAGTGGATTGACAAGAGAACAAATAAAGACAGGTAAAGATTAATTATGGGTAACGAAGAGTTGAAAACCAAAATAACAGGACTGCTTCCTCGGGAAACTTTTGAAGATAGTGCTGACCCGACGGCTATGGGGTGGCTCAATATTAATGTAGAATCAAAAGACTGGTTACCATTTGCTCAGCAATTACGCAAGGATGAATCATTGCACTTTGATTATCTTTTTTGCCTTACCTGCATCGACTGGAAGACTCATCTAACAATGGTGTACCACTTATCTTCTACAAAATACCGGCACAATATTGTAGTGAAATCAAAACTTAACAGGAATAATCCGGAAATAGAAACAGTAAGTAAAATATGGCGAACAGCGGAATTTAATGAAAGAGAAGTTTATGAAATGTTTGGTGTGAATTTCCTGAACCATCCCGATTTGAGATTGCTGATTTTGCCTGACGGATGGGAAGGAAAAAACCCGATGCTAAAAGATTTTGAGGACCCGGTAAATATGATTAAGCTCTGATAATGGTGGAAGAAATTGGCACAACAGAAGAAGGTGATTTAATTATTAATGTAGGGCCACAACACCCTGCCACACATGGCGTGTTACACCTGGTGATTACGTTAAATGGCGAGACAATTAAAAAGGTAGAGCCCCATCTTGGTTATATTCATCGCTCTATTGAAAAAATGTGTGAGAGCCTCACGTACCGTCAATTCATTTATGTTACCAGCAGGATGGACTATCTCTCTGCCCACATCAACAACCATGCATGTGCGTTATGTGTTGAAAAAGGTTTGCTGGTAGAGATTCCTCCAAGGGCACAAGTCATAAGAATATTAATGGATGAACTTACAAGAATTGCTTCGCATGAATTATGGTGGGGAGCACTGGCTATGGATGTGGGGGCTTTCACTCCTTTCTTTCATGCATTCAGGGAGAGAGAAACTATCAACGATATTATGGAAGAAACCTGTGGGGCAAGATTAACAATGAACTATATTGTTCCCGGTGGTTTGATGGCTGATATTCATCCCAACTTTCAGAAAAGAGTAAAAGAATTTATTACTTTATATAAATTAAAGATCAGTGAATACGATGAACTGGTAACGGGTAATATTATTTTTCAGAACCGTATGAAAGGAGTAGGTTATTTATCTGCTGAAGATGCTATATCTTTTGGATGCAGCGGCCCAACGGCAAGAGGCAGTGGTGTAACTTGTGATATACGGAAATTGTATCCTTATGAAGTTTATGATAAACTGGTTTTTGATGAGGTGTTAGAAACGGCTGGAGATTCATTTGCCCGCTACATGGTTCGTATAAGAGAAATGAATGAATCCATAAAAATTATAGAACAATTAATTGATGATATTCCCGAAGGCGATTTCCAGGCAAAAACTAAAGTGGTAATAAAATTACCAAAGGGAGAATTTTATTCAAGAGTAGAAACAGCCCGTGGTGAGCTTGGAGTTTATATTGTAAGCGAAGGAGGAACAACACCTTACCGGATTAAATTCCGGTCGCCGGGATTTTCCAATCTTTCAGCCCTTGATCATATGGCAAGAGGCAGTAAGTTGGGAGACTTGGTAGCAATGATGGGAACTTTGGATCTTGTGATACCGGATATAGACAGGTAAGAAATATTGAAACCGAACAAGGAACACAGAATTTTAAAGTAAAATATTGTACACTTCGTCATTTATTATTTTTTGTTCAATATTCATAATTTGAAAGATGTGGAGCTTTAATAAAATAGCAGACTCAATTCATCAATGGTTGAACCAAACATTCAACCCGGCACTTGCTATTATTTTTGAAATGGTAATTGCGGGTATTTGTGTTATTACTTTGTTCGCAATACTGGGATTGGTATTGGTTCTTATGGAAAGGAAGGTTTCTGCCTGGATGCAAATACGCATGGGGCCAAATCGAGTTGGGCCGAAAGGGATGTTTCAATCACTGGCTGATACGGTAAAATTATTGGTGAAGGAAGGATTAACTCCGTCAGGTGCTGATAAATTTTTATTTAACCTGGCTCCTTTTATAGCACTGGTAGTTGCAATGTTGCTTATGGCCCCATTAGCTTTTGCAAAAAATTTCCAAATGTGGGATTTGAATATTGGCGTATTATATGTATCGGCTATTTCATCTGTTTCTGTCATAAGTATTTTAATGGCCGGATGGTCAAGTAATAATAAATACTCATTAATGGGAGCAATGCGGAGTGGTGCACAGATCGTGAGTTATGAATTATCTGCCGGATTTTCTCTTCTCTCTGTAGTGGTACTGGCTGGCAGTCTAAATTTAAATGCCATCATTCAATCGCAGGCGGATGGTTGGTGGATATTTAAAGGCCATATCCCGGTAATGATTTCTTTTGTGATTTTTATAATAGCGGCAACGGCAGAAACCAATCGGGCACCTTTTGATTTGGCAGAAGCGGAATCAGAATTAACAGCCGGTTTTCATACCGAATATTCAGGAATGAAATTCGCCTTGTTCTTTTTAGCGGAGTATGTGAATGTTTTTATAGTTTGTGCTATTGGCGCCACGTTGTTTCTTGGTGGATGGATGCCTTTTCACATCGGGCATTGGGAAGGATTTAATCATGTGATGGATTATATTCCTTCCAGCATTTGGTTTTTTGGGAAAACATTTTTTTTAATTTTCCTGATTATGTGGTTCCGGTGGACTTTCCCAAGATTACGTATCGATCAGTTGCTGAACCTGGAATGGAAATATCTACTACCGATAAGCATGTTTAATATTTTGTTGATAACCGCGATGGCGATTTTAGGTTGGTATTTTTAAAAATAGTTTTGTAATTAAAGTTCAAAATTTATAGTTTAAAGTTTATTCATAACGTTGAACTGTAAACGTCAACTTCTAAACTTTGTGGATGTTTATAATTAAATACATAAAAGATGTTTTCAATGCTGTAAAATCATTGTTGATTGGCCTCAGGCGAACAGGATATTATTTTACACATCACAAAGAGATCATTACACAACAATACCCTGACAATAGGGACACTTTGAATTTGCCTGAACGGTTCAAAGGCGAAGTTGTGATGCCGCATAATGAAAATAATGAGCATCGTTGCACCGGTTGTACGGCCTGTGAACTGGCCTGCCCGAACGGGACTATTAAAGTGATCACCCAATTCGACATTACACCTGAAGGCAAAAAGAAAAAAGCAATTGATAAATTAGTGTACCACCTGGAGCTCTGTACGATGTGCAATTTATGTATCATCGCCTGCCCTTCAGATGCGATTGTGATGGCACAAACATTTGAGCATAGTGTTTTTGACCGTACCAAACTAACTAAAATATTAAATAACCCTGGTGCCAAAATAATGGATGGAGTAGAATAATGAGTGGTTCAACTATTATATTTTATATGCTGGCTGCTTTTACCTTAGTGAGTACAGTGCTGGCTGTAAGCACCCGGCAAATATTCAGAGCCGCCATCTTTTTATTATTTTCTTTGATAGGTGTTGCAGGCCTTTATTTCTGGATGCAGTATGAGTTTATTGCAGCAGTTCAAATAGTAGTATATGTAGGTGGCATTACAGTATTGATTATCTTTTCTATTTTCTTAACGCAACAGGCGGGAGAAAAAATGCCCAAACAAAAAATAAGACGACAAATTTTTTCTGCATTGGCAGCCTTTTGCGGATTTGCCTTAATCATAATACAGTTGTTTCAACATACATTCTCCGGTACCACCAATCTGGCAGTAGAACCGGGTGTTGTAAACATCGGCACACAAATGCTTTCAGTAAATAAAGACGGGTATGCGTTACCGTTTGAAGTGGTGAGCATTTTATTACTGGCCGCTTTAGTTGGTTGTATTGTAATTGCAGCCCCCTCTAACTCACCCAAAGAAGGAGAACTCGGAAGCACAAAACCCAAACCCGGAACAACATGATGGAACCGGGACTATATCAAGTTTTATTTATCAGCACAGCACTTTTCTTTATTGGTGTTTATGGTTTCTTTACCAGGAGAAATTTAATTACCATTCTTATGAGTGTAGAGTTAATATTGAACAGTGTGAATTTGAATTTTATCGCTTTCAATAAATACCTGTGGCCCGATAAATTAGACGGATTATTCTTTACCATCTTTATTATTGCCATTGCAGCTGCAGAAGCTGCCGTGGCTATTGCTATCATTATTAATTTATATAGAAGCCATCATTCAATTGAGGTAGAAAATTCGGAAGAGATGAAATATTAAAATGGACATTTTGAATGTTGAATTATGAATCTTATTCAATATTTAAAATAATATCAACCAAAATAAATGCCTGATCCAACTTACATAGCGCTGATACCTTTGCTGCCGCTGACAGCATTTGCGGTGCTGGGATTATTCGGAAGAAAATATTTTAAGAACTCATCTGGTATTATCGCAACGGTATTAGTATTGGTCTCAACTATTCTGGCAATTTATACCGCATACGGTTATTTATTTGAGTATGGCAAAGTAAATGGTGTTTATGAAAAACTAGTTCCGTTAAAAATTACCTGGCTTGAATTCTCAAAAGGCGTTTCCATTGATATGGGTATCCTGCTTGATCCGATTTCAGTTATGATGCTGGTGGTAGTAACTTTTGTTTCATTAATGGTGCACATTTATAGTTTGGCCTACATGAAAAGTGAAGAAAGGTTTGCAACTTATTATTCTTTTTTGGGTTTGTTTACTTTCTCTATGCTGGCATTGATTATTTCTTCCAATATTTTCCAGATGTATATTTTCTGGGAGCTGGTAGGCATTTCCTCTTTTTTATTAATTGGCTTTTATTATGATAAACCCAGTGCCGTAGCGGCTTGTAAGAAAGCTTTTATTGTAACGCGCTTTGCTGATCTCGGGTTTTTAATTGGCATCCTTATACTTTCATTTTATGCAGGGACTTTAGATTTCAATACTCTTATTCAAAGATTAACTTCACCTGGTTCAGAAGAACTAAATACAGCTTTAGCTTCATCCTTCATGGGCATCTCTGCATTAACATGGGGAATGGTATTGGTTTTCATGGGCGCTGCAGGAAAAAGTGCTATGTTTCCATTACATATTTGGCTGCCAGATGCCATGGAAGGCCCAACTCCTGTTTCGGCATTAATACATGCCGCGACCATGGTAGTAGCCGGGGTTTATTTGGTGGCAAGATTATTTCCTGTTTTTGCATTATCGGCACCTCAGGCATTACAATTAGTAGCATATGTCGGTGCCATCTCTGCATTGATAGCGGCAATTATTGCCTGCACACAAACAGATATAAAAAGAGTGTTGGCATTTTCAACGATGTCGCAAATCGGTTATATGATGTTTGCATTAGGCGTATCAAAATATGGCGGAGAAGCTGGCCTTGGTTATACTGCTTCAATGTTTCATCTGTTTACGCATGCTATGTTCAAGGCATTGTTGTTTTTAGGAGCAGGGGCAATTATTCATTTTATTCACAGTAATGAAATGAAAGATATGGGAGGTTTGAGAAAATCTTTACCTGTTACGCACATCACTTTTTTAATAGCCTGCCTGGCAATTTCCGGCATACCACCCTTTTCAGGATTTTTTAGTAAAGAAGAAATATTATTGGCAGCCTGGCAACAAAACACAACTATCTATTGGGTTGCATTATTTACCTCAGGCCTCACAGCTTTTTATATGTTCCGTTTATATTTCAGAATTTTCTGGAACAAAGAAGTTCCCTCTCTTGAGCATGTCGAAGGATCGGAGAAGGTAGGGGGTGAAGTTAGTTTTGCAATGACGCTGCCATTGATTTTATTAGCAATCGGCGCAGCAGGAGCCGGGTTTATTCCATTTGGAAAATTTATTAGTACCGATGGAGCACCACTAGAATCACATTTCCATGTAGAATTTTCGATGGCTCCTGTTACATTAGCCCTTGCCGGAATTTTTTCTGCCATGTGGTTGTATAAAAAACAAAATGACAACCCCGCAAAACTGGCTGTCTCATTAGGAGGGTTATATAAACTGGCAGCACATAAATTTTATATTGATGAAATCTATCTTTTTATTACAAAGAAGGTTGTGTTCAATCTTATTGGAAGGCCAGCAGCATGGTTCGACAGGAACGTAGTAGATGGAATAGTGAATCTAACGGGCAGGGCTACACAGGGTATTTCTAATGCAATTAAAAAATTCCAATCGGGGAAGGTACAGCAATATGCTATTTACTTTTTAGCAGGCGTAATTGTGTTGGCAGTGCTTTTCATTTATGTATTGAAATAAATATTTGGCTAATAATAATTGATGAATCTTTTATTACTCATAGGCATTCCTTTATTAACGGCTGTTGGCATATTAATATCCCGCAACCCGCAGCAGGTAAGATGGATTTCCCTGTCTGGTTCAGTTGTACAATTAGTATTAGCTTTTATTTTATTGTTTGCATTCAGACAGGAAAGGTCGATGAATAACATGCCTCAAATGCTGTTTGAACAGAACTACAATTTGTTTGCCTCACTTAATATTAATTTCCACATTGGGGTTGATGGCATTTCTGTTGCGATGGTCTTGCTCACCTCATTTGTTGTTATCGCCGGAGTATTAGTGTCCTGGAATATTGAGAAGATGACGAAAGAATTTTACTTCCTGCTCGTATTGCTTGCTCTGGGCGCTTATGGATTTTTTATCTCCCTTGATTTATTCGTTCTTTTCTTTTTTCTTGAAATTTCAGTGATACCAAAGTACTTGTTGATAGGAATTTGGGGAAGCGGCAAAAAAGAATACGCTGCCAATAAACTTGCACTGATGCTAATGGGAGGCTCCGCTTTAATATTAGTTGGAATCCTTGGGTTGTATTTTACAACAGGGCATAGTTTTGATTTACTTGCTATGTCAAAAACAAACATTCCCTACAATATTCAGCATATTGTATTCCCATTACTGTTTGTAGGTTTTGGAGTGTTCACCGCATTATTCCCTTTACACACATGGGTACCCGATGGACACTCTTCCGCACCCACTGCCGGTTCTATGTTCCTCGCTGGCATCTCCATGAAGCTTGGCGGCTATGGATGTTTACGGGTTGCCACCTATTTACTTCCTGGAGGAGCAAAAGAATATGCCAACATGATCATAATTCTTTCAACTATTGCGATTTTATACGGCGCCTTTGCCACGATGATGCAGAAGGATTTAAAATACATCAATGCCTATTCATCAGTGAGCCATGTTGGTTTTAGTTTATTGGGCATTGGCATGCTCACTCAAACTGCCATCACGGGGTCTTTAATGCAAATGGTATCTCACGGATTGATGACAGCACTTTTCTTCGCCGTTATTGGTATGATTTACGACAGAACACATACCCGCATGGTTGGTGAAATGGGAGGGCTTATGAAAGTAATGCCGTTTATTACGACTGTATTATTTATAGTCGGCCTTTGCTCACTTGGCCTGCCGGGGCTAAGCGGCTTTGTTGCTGAGATGACGGTTTTTATGGGCTCCTGGCAGCATGATGATTCGTTTCATCGCATTGCTACAATTTTGGCAACTATGTCAATCGTGGTAACGGCAGTATATATTTTAAGAGCCATTGGAACAACCGCAATGGGACCTATAAAAAATGAAAATTATTTACAACTGAAAGACGCAACGTGGAATGAAAAGCTGGCGGCCATAATATTAGTTGCAGGAATTATAGCGATCGGTATTGCGCCCGGTTGGCTAAATGATTTGCTGAGGCCGGCCGCTGAAGAGATCATGAACAGGATTGCAGGAAGCCAATAAAATTTTTGATGACAGAATTTTTTACATTGATGAAAAGTGAACTGGTGGTAACAGCCATCATTTTCTTCTTGCTGTTTATTAAAATCAGCAAGGGGATAAAGAATGAGTTAATGCTTTCTCTCATACAAATAATGTTATTGGCCAACCTGGTCATTGGATTCTTTTTTAACAAAGAAGGCAATTTGTTTGGAAATATGTTTCATACCAATGCGCTGATTGTTTTTCAGAAAAATATTTTAAGCCTTGCTGTGTATCTTATTTCACTGCTCTGTTCAGGGTGGCTCAGGAAAAGCCAGCACCTGGCGGAATTTTTCATGCTGATGTTATCCGCATTGCTTGGCATGTTCCTGATGATCTCCAGTGGCAATCTTCTCATCTTTTATCTATCGCTGGAGCTTGCCACCATCCCTGTTGCGGCCATGGCTAATTTTGATCTTGAGAAAAAACGTTCCTCCGAAGGTGCAATGAAAATGATCCTGTCCTCCGCATTTTCATCGGGTATTTTATTATTTGGTATTTCATTACTCTATGGTGCTACAGGAGCCATCAGCTTTACTGAAATACCACAACACCTTGACCCTTCATCATCATTACAGATACTGGCATTCGTATTCCTCGTTGCTGCTTTTGCTTTTAAACTATCTGTTGTTCCATTCCATTTATGGACAGCCGATGTGTATGAAGGCTCTCCCATCGCGGCAACGTCTTTCTTATCCGTTGTATCAAAAGGATCCGTGGCATTTATTTTTATGTCAACGTTGTACAAAGTATTTCAACCTATGCAGGAAGTGTGGTACACCATGCTGGTGATACTGGCGGTTACCACTATGGTTATTGGAAATTTATTTGCGTTGCGCCAGCAAAATATAAAACGTTTCCTTGCTTTTTCTTCGATTGCACAGGTTGGTTTCATTTTGGTAGGTATGAGCAGCAATGATAATTCCGGCATTACATCGGTAGTTTATTTTGTATTGATTTATGTATTCTCTAACCTCGCTGCTTTTGGAGTTGCCTCCGTTATTTCAGAAAATTCCGGTAAGGAAAATATTGATGATTACAAAGGCTTATACAATACCAATTCCTTCCTTAGTTGGATACTTGCCTTAGCTTTATTTTCGCTGGCCGGCATTCCCCCAACGGCTGGTTTCTTTGGTAAACTTTTCCTCCTAACGGCAGGTGGCTCAAAGGGAAGCTACTGGTTTACTACCATTGCTGCATTAAACATGATCGTTTCGCTTTACTATTACCTGCGGGTGATAAGAGCTGTGTTTATGGATCGGAATGACAAGCCCATTGAGAAAATAAAAACGGGTTCACCAGAAATGTTTGGTTTGATTATTTGTGGCGCTGCCATTTTGCTGGCAGGCCTCATGAGCTGGATATACGATTACCTATATGCTTTAAGTTAATTACATTATGCCTATTAATAAAAACCATGAATTTGAAGAACTGGACGGTGTGAAGTGCGGCATCGTGGAAAAAAATGTAACACCGGAAAGAGTTGCTTTTCTAAAAGTACTACTGGAATACAATGGCTACACCGTAATGGTTGTTCCCACTCCTGCACCTAAGCAAGCCCCGCCACCGCCTCCCAAAGCAGGTGAAGAAGTGGCACCGCCACCTCCGCCATTACCCGCTGCTGAAACATTTACAATTGGTGTAACCGATTATACTTTCAATACTATCAATGCCATTTTTGGAAGAATGCTAAAAACGAAAAACGGGCACATTGTTACATTGGCATATTGGCAACAAAAAGAATCCGTCAGCCATGATGAGGTTCCATACTTCGATACCGGAAGCGGGCCATGATAGCCTAAAAAGAATTATCCTTCACAAGTGAAATGAGCAGGCACCACCCACAAATGAAAACAAAAATCAACATTGAACCTTAAATTGTTTTTAATAGAACATTTTACAGAGTATTTTAAGGTTGAATGTTCGGGGCAAGACAAAGTTACCAATAATCCTAAGCTTGGTTTAGAAATAGCAAATCAGTTTTTGAAATATGAAGTGAGTGTAAGAAAATGCATGGGGAAGAAGAGCATAAGTTTAACACATTGAAACCAAAAAATATCTCTACGCAAAAAATACTTGCTTTAACTTGTATTCTATAATTCACAAAAACATAAATAATGAAAAAATTAGTTTTATTGGTAATGATTGCAATGAGCATTGGCCTTGCAACTAAAGCACAGGATGATAAAGACAAAGTAAAAAAAACTTCTACTGTCGATCAAAAAGTACATAACACTTTTAGTAAACACAAAAAGCATAATGGTTATGTTGCCAAGCATGAACATAATGGTGTAAAACACAAGCATAAGGTGAACACTCAAACAGGAGAAGTAAAAAATAAAGTTGATAAATAATCAACGTCCACCTTTGTTGTGCAAGCGGTAAACTTGTAACGCATAAATGCTTTTCATTCTGAAAGACATCTCCTCCAGGTATGGTGGGTAATAGACTTACGTCCATGAGATTTGTTACTAGTTCTGTCGCAAGCCCGCATCAACCTCTCGTGAGCGCCCTCGGTTTCTGGTCTTCGGGCAAAGACGACGCTATCAAATAAATGTTTTTCCGAAAAAAATACAATCAGATAATTATACATTTCTTATTTCGATAGCTATCGGTATGCCAGTATAAAAAGTGGCTGGAATTTATGGATGGATTCTTAAAAACTAATTACGAGGAATGTTCATGAAAGCAGAAAAGAGTCTGACATTTTGCTGCCTTTGTTATCTTTAGAATTCTTGAATTAAAAAAGTGTTACGGAATTTCAATTATTGCCCCGCTATGGATAGCTGGATGCAATGTTGAGGAAGCCAGGATATAGTATTGCAAACATAAATTATATTAAAATGAAATTGATAATACTAACCTTTTCCCTGTTTACAGTAATGGCAGATACATGTCATAAGACAAAACCAATTAGCCTTTTCAATGGAAAGGATCTTAGCGGTTGGCATGTAGATGTGCCAGAGATGGATACCAATACATCGGCAAGAAATCCATTTATTATACGTAACGGTTTATTGGTAAGTCTTGGAACTCCCCAAGGTCACCTTATAACAGATAAAGATTACAGCAATTACAGGCTGCAGGTGGAATACCGCTTTGCAGGCGAGCCGGGAAACTGTGGCGTACTTGTGCATGCTTCTACGCCCAGGGCGTTGTATAAAATGTTTCCTAAATCGATCGAATGCCAAATGCAGCACAATGATGCAGGTGATTTTTGGTGCATTGTAGAAGATATAAAAGTAGATGATATGGAATCAAGAAGGGGGCCAAAAGATAAATGGGGAATTACAGAAGGAAAAGAAAGGAGGATAAAAAACTTAACAGACAGCTCTGAAAAATCTTTAGGTGAATGGAACATTATGATCATTGAATGTGTTAGCTCATCTATTAAAGTATGGGAAAATGGAGACCTTGTGAATTCAGGATATGACTGTACAGCGAATCATGGCCGGATTGCTTTACAAGCGGAAGGTTCAGAAGTAGAATTCAGAAAGGTAGAGCTGACGAATATTACATCCCTTTCACCTGATACAGTTAAACCATAAGGTTATAATCTGAAAAAAATTATCTCCCACTGGCGCAAGGTACTGTCAGAAAAATGAGAATGCTTACACATAATAAAGGGACAAACTATGATTAATGAATATCAAGTAAGGACAGTTGCAAGAAAAGAGCCCAACCTATTGAATTAGTGCGATAATATTTTTTTACTGTTTGTGCTATATATTTTTTTCAGGGTTGCATCTGTAAGAGCCAGCCCATACAACGGCCAGTGATAATTAAAATAATCAAGGTCATAAAAGTGCTCATCTTCCGATTCTAATATGTGAAACGTTGTTTCATACATTTCCTTTTTCATGCCCATATCTGTTCCATAAACTATACGGTCGCTATATTTTTCTATAAAGCCGTGAACAAACCGGGGTATAGGTGCAAGTTCCCCATAGCGTGCAGCAACATCCGCATACAAGTTGGGATATTTATCAAATAATCTCCCAAGTATGTTCAGGTCTGAGCAACAATTAGCCAGATGGCAAGCAATAAACGTAGTTCCAGGATTATTCTTTACTGCAATTTCTAAACTATTAACCAATTGATCGTGATTCAAAATATTTTTTTTATTAAGATCAACATGCCATGTTGAGGCGTTCATTAATCCATCATTTGTAGAGTCCGGATTCTCATACATCCATGCATCTTCTGCTACATGTATGCTTACAGGCATATGTAGTTGAGCACATCGCCTAAGTATAGGTTGCAATCGTGGATCATCAATATGAATACCATATCCGGGCGTTGGTAATGAATACAATTCGCCCAGCCCCTTATCACCAAGTTCTCCGACGCCCCTTGCTCCTTTTTTATAGCATCGTTCCAGTTCTGATAAGGCGCGTTTTTCCCAACCCTCCTGGATATAACCTGTATAATCGAAGCCGCACCAAATCTCGAACCTGTCTTTGTATGGTACATATCTTTCAACAACAGAATCAAAGCCTTTTCCTGTTGAATAAGAAAGAATGATGGTTTTTGCTATTCCGGCAGCATCCATAGTTTTTATCCAATCTTTTACATCAGCATCAGATTTCGGATAATTATGCGAATGAAAATCTACTACCGGGTATTTTGCTTTTTCAATTTTTGTTTTAGGTATTTTATAAATGGAAACAGGCCTGTAATTTTTAAGAGTAAGCTGATTTAATTCCTGACTATTTACAGTTCTTGAAAAGCATAAAAGAAAAGACAGGAAAATAAAGGTGTATAATTGTTCGGCTTTAAAATTCTGCTGGCAATCTATTTTCATTACATTTTTTTTTGTAAACCTTAGGTTTGTTGCGAGTCAATATTTACAATGCTCCTGTAAGATAATAATTGTATAGAAAATATGGTCATTAGCTGATGGGGATAGTACTCTTCTACCTCATTTATTAATTATAATATCCTGGAATGATATCCGGCGCACTACTAAATATTCGGGAGACATAAAAGTTATCGATCTTTTAATGGAGCCTGCTTCCGGGCACTAATGATAAAAGATAGGAGGTACCTTTTAAAGAGAGATGTATAATTAACCGTTTGTATAATTTTTAATAAGGCATGCATGCTAAAACAATAGATTGCAACATGATAAAAAGAAAAAGAATATGTCGAAATAAAGCGCGGTAATATAAAGACTTTTTCAGAAAGAAGAGGTTGGGGCTTTCCTGGTTATAATGTATTTAGATTTGAAAAACCTGGTTTAATATCCGCCATATATCTATGGAATAAAGAAAAAACAATCCTATATATTTGATCTGTAAATTGTTTGAACATTGTATAAATGCATTACCCTTTTAATGAAGATATAAAACCAGAGCATGGCTAAATTATATTTCGGATTAATCCTTACATTCTTTGTTATACAGTCCCCCGCACAAAACCTTACTCAGATAACAATAGGTAACAGGGGCAACCAGGATATAATTACTTTCTTAGTTGATGAAGCCGTTGTGGTTAATATGACAAAAGATGGTAAAATTATTAATTGGGGAATAGAGCGTACTTATCAAAGATCTGGCATATACCCTATATTGGAAAAGTATATGGGGAAAGAAGAATATTATCCCTCTACTGATAATGAAGCGTACCGGGGAAAGGTAAAATATATTGGAAGAACGCTGTTTACTTATTATACTCCCAATGACAACGAAGCGCTCAAAGGAAAAGTAAAAACCATTGGTACAAATATTCTCGATTATTACCGGGATTATGATGATGCTGCATTTAAAGGAAACCTTAAAAATGCGGGCCCTGTTTCTTTCACTTATTACAGTTCATTTGACGATGAATTTTATAAAGGGAAAATTAAATCTGTAGGAAGTACAGCCCTGGCATATTATGGTTCAATCGATGATAAAGCATACAGGGGCAAAATAAAAAATGTTGACCGGAATTTATTTACCTATTATTCTTCGTATGACAGAAAAGAGTACAATGGAATGATGAAAACGGGTTCTCAAATACTTTCCAGTGGGGGCATTAAATTTATTATAAAAAATTACTAATAAAAATTTTGTCATCTCGCTACTATGGATGTTCATAACGGAAATGGACATTTATCCATATCTCATCGCACAAACAACCGGGCAGGATTGAATACGAAAAATACAAGAAGCATACTTTTAATTACGAGTGTTTCAACCGTGAACTTTTACTTTTGATTCTAAGGTTTAAAATGCCATTGTGAAAAAATATGTTTAACACTTTTTTTAACAGGAATAATGGTTGGCTTATTTGCACAATCCTTTTAAACATTAAAAAGCAAAACGGTCTTTTAATCTTAAAAACCATTTCTCAAAAAGATGGTAAGAAAAATAACTTAAGAATATCGTTATTAATAGTGCAGCGACCACAGAAATGATTGAGGCGAATAAAGTATTCACGGGAATCTGAAACTTATCTACAACTTTTTCAACGATAAGAATTCCAAAAAAATGAAGACAATAAAGGCCATATGTATAAATTCCTAAGCTGGAAATTATTTTATACCGGGAAAATTTAAAGAAAGATCTTCTTGCAAAATTTTGTTCAGTAATTATAAAAGCGAATAAAGAGCCCAATACTACTCTTTCAAATATTACAGGCAGGGAATAAGAAAATATATAATTTTTAAACAAAATTATTATGATTGTAAAAGAATAAACTGCAATTATAAAGCCCTGTTTCATGTTAACGATAAAATTATAAAAACGTGTTGATGAAGAAGAGCCGTATGCGGCGAGGCCTCCCAAAGCCATATCTCCTATTACGCTGAGAGTATGAAAATGTAATACGGGATAATTTGAAGTAAAAAAGGAGCGAAATATAAGTGTAATCAAAATGATTATGATAAAAATATAAGGATAGATTTCCTTTGAGAAATATTTTAAAATGATTGGCCATGTAAGATAGAATTGTTCTTCAACCGCTACAGACCACAAAACAATAAGGTTAAGTGCATCAGGAGGAGCAGGCCATATTTTGATAAAATTAAAATTGCCTGAAAAAAAAATATAGCTCCAAAAATTGGATAATTCAACAGGGGAAGGTATCGTTCTGTATTTGAAGAATGGAAAAACTGCAAAACCTAAAAAAACACATAAATAAAAGAGTGGCCAAATACGCAAAATTCTTCGCACATAAAAGTTTTTAAGGCTTATCGTATTTTTAAATTCTTTTTCTTTTATTAAAAGAAAAGTTATAAGAAAGCCACTTAACACAAAGAAGATATTTACACCAAGATTGCCATTCCTAAAAAGAAAATTAAGAACTGCAGTAATTTTTGGATTAGAAATTTTTGGAAATATTGTTTCATTGCAATGATAAAGAAATACCGCCAGGAAACATACAAACCTTAGCCCGTCAAGGTTAGGGAAAAATATTTTATTTTTTTGTATAGATGCATCCATAAAAAATTGAGGGCATATTCCTTAAATAGCATTGGGTTTATTTAAGGAACGTTAGGTAGGGCTTTTGATAAAGGAATTCCAATAATTTCTTCAAGTTGTATTATAGCAACATTCAGTTGTTTTTTTAATGTCACTAATTTAAACTGCTCAAGTATATAACCCTGGTAAATTTTGTTTAAAACATCTACTGTTACACTCCCATCTGCATAATTAGTTTGAGCTGCCAGGTAATCTGAATAATTATTATCTACTGAAACTTTTTCAAGATTAACCAATTCCTTTTGTTCTTTATAATTTTCATAGCGTGTGAGGGTTTCAGCTTTTATTTCATTTATGCGTTGATCCTTTGCGGCATTAGCAATAATTATATTTTGATCGCCCACCTTGCGTTCATTTTTGTTCCTTGAATAAATGTCAAGCGGAACAAATAAGCCCAGGTTATATTTTGGATAAAAAACTCCGGCTGGGCTATTATTTATTACGAATTCATTTATGTTACCGCCAATGCTAACGGTATTGAGCCAACTTGAATTTGCTTTTTTTCTATTAAGCACAGCTATTTCAATAGCTGCATCATCTGATGTAAATACAGGATTCTTAAGAGCAAGTCTCACCAAACGATTTTTTATTTCCTGCTCATTATCTTCTACCTGTCTTGAAGTCTCTGCCACCCGATTTGAAACATCAGGTTTTTTCCTCAGACTGTCAGGAACCTGTTGAATCCTTTGTGCATATGCCACTTCTCCCAGGAAAGTAATACACCATAAAAAAAATAATTTCATTTGATTCAAGATTTAATTTATCATTGGTACGTAATGCTGCAAACTTAGCAATACACTTTCATAATGTGCCCACGGATTACATATTATTTGATATCACCCTTTCTGCCTGGTCAAATTCCAGCAGCCTCCTGATCATTGAAATCGTACCAAAGAAAAAAATTGCTCCGGGTATTTGTCCAATAGCAACCTGCGCATACTGAGTTACAATCATTGCAAATAATGACGCGGCAATTGCCACTACGTAAGTTTTATACTCCGGATTTTTAATTCTAAAATAATAGTCAATACATTGATACAATATCACCAGGTAAAAAAGCATAGTTAACGCAAGGCCAATCCATCCCATTTCAAGCGCTGCTTTCAACATGCCGCTATCAGGCGGAAAGCCAGCGAGAATGTGATTTGGATTATAATAAAGCCCTTCTGTTCCGGTAGTTGCGATGCCACCACCTATTGGATGTGCATATATGTATGGCTGAATGTAGTGCCTGTTTACATCGCGTACATTTAATGATGCATCCTGTGTATTAAAGGATGATCTCACACGATTGAGCACGGGATTATCAACCGGGATATATAGGATGAAAAATGCAATCAGGGCTGATACGAACAATGTAATAATCGTGGTTTTACTTCTTATTGTCATAAATAAATATAATGCCATCCCGGCGGGTAAAATCACGGTTGTGGTACGGGTACCGGAATAAAACATTCCTAATGTCATTATTATCGTCCCAAAATATAATAGGTATTTCCTTTTTTTCTGTTTTTCGTTAATCGCCATTATAAGGGCAACTACAGCCGTAGAACCGGATAATACACCAAAAGAAACAACATCTGACAAAAAAGAGAAAACCCGGAGCATGCCACCCTGAAACATAAGCTTATATTCGATCGGGTCGCTTTTAATATAAGTCATTTCCATAGGAAGCATTCCAAACCATTGCTGGTAACATCCATATGCAGCGGCAATGAATGACATGTATAGCCAAAACTTCATAAAATTTCTGAAACGTTGCGGAGTATCAATAAGCCGGTAGGACACTATGTAAACAAGCACAAATACCATATATCGTTTAAACCTAAAAAGCCATCCGCCCTGGCTTTGCATATCAGGATTAAAAAATTCAACGATATTAAAAATAGTATAAATGATAAAAACTACTGAAACACCGGTAAGTAATATTGAATTTCGGGGCAGGTTGAGTTTTTTTGCAGCGTTATAAGAGCCAAAAAAAACGATTAATATAAGAAGCTCTACAAAAGTGGGGATCGGTAAAATTATATTAAGAATATGGTTAGGATAAAATGCAAAAAATGAAATGAACGTGGTAATAAAATACCCCGTTACCGGTTCAAAAAAGCAATAATATATAACTATGATAGCGGCAACCGCACCAACCGATGCAAATGCAATTACAGCCAAATTGTGCGATGCGAGAAATCCAATTGTAAAAGCAATACAAGCCAGCAAACCAATGCCAAATGGCGAACTTAATCCTTTAAGAAAAAATTCCCGGTTGAGCCACTTTGTTAGCTTTGAGGATGCAATATAATTACCTGCTGTGTTCATTTAAATTTCAACCAAACATTATTTTTAAGAAAAGGGATAATAATATAATCGTCACAAATAAATAGGCGATTACCTGGGTTAAATTGGTACTCCTTTCTTCTTCATTAGTTTCAATGTGTGGTTCGTCCATCTATTATTTTTTTATATCATTAATAACTTTATACAGTTTATTTACCGATGCCGCCCAGGTATGTGATTTTGCAAACGCTATTCTTCTTTCTCCTAGATCACTTTTATTTTTTTCAGAAAGTGCCTGCCCAATATTATTTATATAGCTTTCAGGAGAATCGCATAAATATACAAATCCACTGAAAAAACTCATGGCCCTGGTATTCGTTGCCACCACAGGTTTTCCGGCGGCAAGATACTCATCTATTTTACGTGGGTAATTTCCGATCGTCATTTGATTCAAAACCTGGGGATTTATGCAAACGTCAAAGCCATGAACATAGGCTGGCAAAGCAGAAGGAGCTTTTGGCCCTAAAAAAATAACGTTCTTTATACGATGAAGGGAAGAAGAGATGAATACATCATCTTCAGGGCCAACCAAAATAATATTCCAGCCGGGTTTTTCTGTTGCTATAAATTCTATTAGATTTATATCAAGCCTTATAGACGTGAGCATTCCACAATAGCCTATTTTAGGGCCTTGTAAGTGAATCATGTCTTCAGGCATAACCTGATTTAGTTCAAGAAATTCTTCAACTTCACACCCCTGGCCTATATCAGTACTATTGTTGTAGTTATTTGCATAGTTATTTAAATATGATGAGTTGGCAACAACAGCATCTGCTTTTTTCATAATCACAGGCTCTGCTTTTTCTCCATGTTTTTTAAAATACTCCTGGGATAATAAATAATCTCTTATATAATAGATGAATACATCCGGCTTAATAAAATCTTTCAGGTAAAGTGCATTAAAAAAATCATTATCTACAATCAATACGGGTTTATCAAAACCCAATTGTTTGGCTGAAGACAAAATTTCCAAAGCAATTTTTTTATTATTTTTTTTATTTAGATAATTATAAATCCTCCCGGGTGGCAAAAAATTTATTGAATCAAGAATGATCCGGGGATTTAAAACCCATATATTTTTTTTAACTTCCTTTAATGTATTTTTATTTTGTTTAATACTTTCTAAACGTGCCTGAACTTTTTTATCCTTACGCTTTTTATAATAACTTATCCTGTCGAGCGGCCTGTTTACGTATAGCAACTTATTAGCATGGCTTATTTCTAGTGCCATGTTTTTGAAATTACTGCCAATCTCAATATCCCATGGTTGTAAACCAAACATTATAACACACCTGTTCTCCATTAATTAAATTTCCGTTTAGCCCAAAATTTTTGTGAAACCAGCTCAAATATTTGAGGATAATAGCCGATTGCATATTTAAAACAATTGATAAAGCTTATATTAAAATATTTTTTTAAAAGCGTTTGTGTTATTACAAATCCTATTAAATGTGTAGTTAATAAAGCATATGCTGCGCCTAAAAACCCAAAGTTGTTAATAAAAAAATAACAAAGAACTATTTCCATTATTGCAATCATTGTAATGGTAAAAAAATTTAACTGGGGCCTGCCGGTAGAATCTATTATGACGCCCCATTGTTTTAAGAAAGAAAGAAAAATTGTAGAAAATGAAATCAATCTTAAATATGGTATGGCATCGTAATATTTTTCTCCTGCCAAAATAAAAAGTATCGCCTTAGGAAAAACCAAGATGAAAACCACAATCGGCACAATAAAGCAAAGTGTGGCACCAACCGCTTTTTCATAATAATATTTTATCATTCCGGGCTTACCCGATAGTTCGGGATTAGAACTCTTTGGAAATACAATATCGCTCATGACCTGTGAGGGTATGTCAGCGAGGTTTACAATTCTAAGTGAAATACTTTGTGATGCAACATATGCTGTATTAGAAAGAATATTGGATACCATGAACTGGTCAGCATTTCTAAAAATAAGTGTACTTACATTAGAGCCAAAAACATATTTGCCAAAATGCCATAATTTTTTTACCCAAACTGCAGATCGCACGTAGCGAATGAGCAGGAAACGTTTTACAAAAATAAAACCGGATATGGCACCAAATAATATTCCACCCGAGTAAATAATCACCAGCATTTTTAATGATATAGCACCATTAGTAAGATAGTAAATAAAAATTGCCAATAAAGTAATTCCCTGCCTTACCAGGTAAGTGTAAAAAAGATTTTTGAATAATGATTTACCGTACATGATCCATTCAAAGTGAGAAAAAGGAATAAGGAATAACATTCCCATAATAAAAATATAAAGCATCGGTTCAAGAAGTGGCGCGTTTACTAATGCTGCTATTTGCTGAGAACAAAAAAACAACATGATACAAAGTAATAATGTAATGACAGCATTTAAAAAAAAGGCTGCTGACATTAAAGCGCTATGCTCTTCTTCTTTACTGTAATTGATATATTTTATCAAGGAAGTTTTTACAAGTCCTTGCCTGAAAAGCTCTACAACAGATGTAACAACAAGAAAAAGAGACCATACTCCCATTTCAGGTTTGGTGAGTGCCTTATGTGCAAGCAGCATTGTGCTTAAGACGCCGAATACCGGAATCATTACTTTTTGCAGCCCGTTGTAAAACCCTGGCTTAATAGATTTATTATTTTTTAATTGATGTTCCATTATTACGTCAGATCATGATTTTTTTTTAATGAAAGATATAGCCAGGAAAATATTTTTTGCTAAATGCACAGTAAACTTTTACTAAAAACAATTCCAGGTTTTCATTATGGACTAACTATTAAATTTTTACTATCCTCCAATGTAAAGATCCATGGCATATTAATTCTGATAGCAATTTTATACAGTAAAACAGGTACTATCAGCCCAAAAATGATTCCTATCGCCAACAGGAAAGGCACAAAATTTATTTCAAATCCCCTTGTTAATAAAACTCTCAAGCCAGCTACAATTATTACATGAGAAACATAAATATATAAAGAATGCTTTCCTAAAACCTGTAACCATTTTGCCGTTGAATATTTTTGTAAGATGAAAGATACATTTATAACAAATGCGCATCCTATTGCTGCAATTGGTAAAAAAACCAATGGGTTAAAATATTCAACGTGCTGATACTTAGTTTCCGGAAATTGAATATTTGCATATAAGAAAAAAACCTGGGAAATGATAAACGGAAATAATAGGAGAAAAAAAAATCGCCAGGAATTAAAAAATCGCCAGTTGTCCCGGTTCCTTATAAATTTAGAAATCACATCACCTAAAGCAATAAATATATAATAATGTAAAATATCACCCACGAATCCTACTATAATATTTTTTTGATAAAGGTAGGCTGAGATTAAAAATAAGAACAAGCCTAAAACCAAGTGATGCCACGATTTCAATTGCAGGTAATACTTAAGTATTACATAGACTATTGTTACATTAAACAATGCATATAAATACCAGAATTGCTCAATTTCTCTCGGTAAATAAAGGAGGTACAAATAACTATATATATTTATGCCCCCGTTTACATATTTTGAAAAAATAAGCTGAAGGCTTATCTGGATTATTCCCCATAAAAAATAGGGATATAATATGGTTCGCATTTTTGTTTGCACAAATTTTTTCATACCGCGTTTTGCAAAGCTTGAAGAAATAAATATACCCGAAACAATAAAAAAAAGCGGCATCCTGAAACTAAAAAAAATGATATTCCATTCTTCCAGAAAAATATATTTTGATATATCAATTCCGGAGTTTTTAATCCCCTCAAATACATGGCGGTACAATACGAGTATTATGGCTATCCCTTTTGCATAGTCCACCCATACGTGCCTGGCTGGTGGTTGATGAACTGTGTTTTGATGCAACTCAGAAATTGAGGTTTTCAGGTAATACATTATTTAGAATCGCTCCGAGATTTTTTTCTTTCAAGCTTTGCAGAAACTGTACAGATGTTTTATCAGTTTGAGTAACTGCATGTTCAGCAGAAAAAACAGAAACGACCG
>DASYOM010000061.1:0-28784 GCA_036007765.1 Chitinophagaceae bacterium
TAGTTCCCACCCTGCTTATATAGAAAATTTATATATCGATTTCTTAAAAGATCCGGAAAGCGTGGATACGGACTTGAGAAAATTTTTTGAGGGATTCGATTTTGCTTATTCCAGGGGAAATGGAAAAGCTAATGGCACTGCGGTTGCAGATTCGCCTTTACAAAATATTCAAATTGATAAGGAATTTTCAGTTTACCAGCTAATTCTTGCATATAGAAATAAAGGACATCTGGTAGCTAAGACAAATCCCATCAGGGAAAGAAAGGACCGCCATGCTAATCTTGGCCTTAAATATTTTGGCCTTGATGAGAAGGATCTTCAAACAGAATTTCTTGCAGGGAAATTTACCGGTTTGGGAAAAGCAAAACTTGAGGATATAATTAATTATCTGAAGAAATGTTATACGGGGTCAGTGGGAGTAGAGTTTAGTTCGTTAAATGATAGTGTAAAAATCAATTGGATTATAGACGCCGCAGAGAATAAAATGATAGCCCCTATTCCTCTTGAACAAAAAAGAAGAATTCTTCAAAAATTAAACGAAGGAGTAATGTTCGAAAAATTTCTTCACACAAAATATATTGGTCAAAAGAGATTTTCACTGGAAGGAGGAGAAAGTACGATTGCTGCTCTGGATGCAATCATTAATACTGCGGTAGAAAGCGATGTAAAGGAAGTTGTAATTGGAATGGCACATCGCGGAAGATTGAATATCCTTGCAAATATCCTGGGTAAAACATACGAACAGATATTTACTGAATTTGAAGGAAGTGCAATTCCGGATACTACTATGGGAAGCGGGGATGTTAAATATCATATGGGCTTCAGCAGCGAAGTAGAAACTGCCACGGGAAAAAGGGTATATCTTAAGCTTGCCCCAAATCCTTCCCATCTTGAAGCAGTGGATCCAATAGTGATAGGCTTTGCAAGAAGTAAAGCCGATGTGGTCTATGAAAGTAATTACGATAAAATTTTACCGATTTTAATTCATGGGGATTCTTCGTTGGCAGGGCAGGGAATAGTGTATGAAGTTTTACAAATGAGCGGCCTTAAAGGGTATAACACAGGAGGAACGCTTCATTTTGTTATCAATAATCAAATAGGATTTACTACAGATTTTGATGATGCACGTACATCGGACTATTGTACATCTATTGCATCTATTATCGAGGCGCCTGTTTTTCATGTTAATGGGGATGATGTTGAAGCTGTAGTAAAAGCTTCGCAAATTGCAATGTTGTACCGGCAGGAATTTAACAGTGATATTTTTATTGATATGGTTTGCTATCGCCGGCATGGGCATAATGAAGGAGATGATCCAAAATTTACACAACCGGTCTTGTATGCTTTAATTGAAAAGCAGCCCAATCCACGGGAGGTGTATATTAAATGGCTGAGAATGCATGGTGAGGAAGGTACTTCAGAACTTGCTGAGGAAATGGAAAAAAAATTTTGGAGCGACCTGCAGGAGCGGTTGGATGATATTAAACAGAATCCACTTCCTTATAAATACCAGATGCCGGAGATGTGGTGGCAAAGCCTTAGAAAGGCAACTGCCGAAGATTTTGAATCTTCTCCCATAACAGCAATTTCAAAAGAGAATGCTGAAGGCTTGTTCAGAAAAATTATGGCCTGGCCTGAAAGTTTTAAACCCTTAAGAAAAGTTGAAAAAATTCTCCAGGATAAAATTAAATTATTTGAGAGCGAAGATAAATTTGATTGGGCTACAGGTGAATTACTTGCGTATGCAAGTATATTAATGGAACAGAAGGATGTTCGTATGAGTGGGCAGGATATAAGAAGAGGAACCTTCAGCCACAGGCATGCGATTCTGCGGGATGAAGTAAATGATGAATTTTATAACAGGCTAAGTAATATTTCAGAAAAACAGGGACAGTTCAGGATATATAACTCACTTTTAAGTGAATATGCAGTATTGGGTTTTGAGTACGGCTATGCTATGGCAAATCCAAATGCATTAGTGCTTTGGGAGGCCCAGTTTGGAGATTTTGCAAATACGGCTCAATCAATAATTGACCAGTTTATTACCTGTTCCGAACAAAAATGGAGGCGAATGAATGGCGTGGTCTTATTGTTGCCTCATGGCTATGAAGGCCAGGGGCCAGAACATAGCAGCGGCCGAATGGAACGCTTTCTCCAAATGTGCGCTGAATTAAATATTGTAGTGACAAATATTACTACGGCTGCAAATCTATTCCATTGTTTGAGAAGGCAAATAGCATGGCCTTTCAGAAAGCCTTTAATAATTTTTTCACCAAAGGCAAATCTCAGGCACCCCGGAAGTTATAGCAATATAAAAGAATTTACGTCGGGGGGATTCAAAGAAATTATAGATGATGTTTTTGTAAAAGACCCCGGCACTATTACAAAGGTTTTATTCTGCAGTGGAAAAATTTATTTTGACCTTGTAGAAAAAAAAGAAAGAGATAAAATCAGCGATGTAGCCATTGTAAGGCTTGAGCAATTATATCCATTACCCGAAAAACAATTGACGCAATTGTACAAAAAATATAGTAAAGCGATCTGGTATTGGGTACAGGAAGAACCCGTAAATATGGGCGCGGCTTCTTTTTTGCGCATGAACCTTACTTCAATGAATTATGGTATAATCAGCAGGCCGGCAAGCGCTGCTACCGCCACAGGGTTTTCAAAAATACATGCACAGGAACAAACTGAAATAATAAGCACTGCATTTAGTTTATAATTCCCGGCCATAAAAAAAGCGGTACTTAAATCTTTATGGTGGCGGCTGGTAAAGAGGAATGCAGCGTGCTCACGTCATTGCTAAAAGTTTTCGGGTGGAGTGTGTTTGTGATTGAAAATATGTTTTCGAGAAAACCTTTGCGGCAATCTCCTTTAATACATTGCCTCAAGGAGATTGCTTTGCCGCCGTTGGATGTATTCAATTCAGATGTTTATGTTGGCGGCTCGCAAAGACGTGACGGGGAGTGGCTCGCAAAGGAACCTGACAATCAGAATTCACCGGAAGCTATTTTGTGTCCGTGCTAATGCTGCGAAGCACCGCCGCCGATAATGGGCTCTTATCAGCATCACCGCCGCTTTTAAAAAATCTGGTGTACATAGGTTTATTAAATATGGTAGTATTTCCAGTGCTTAGCATAAACTGGTAAATATTTTGTACTACTCCATTTATATTATGTGTTCGTGGAGTTCTTACAGTTGGACCTGGATAACCATTGCCTCCATACTCGTATTCCCAACAGCAATGACCACCGCTTCCATTAGTTGTAAGTTCGAAGCTTGCAGAATTGGCAACAACGGCATTCATTACCGGGGGGATATTGCTTACATTGCTTACATCGTTTACGCTTTGATTAGTAAAAAATGCTTTTCCTCCTGCAGCAGCAAAATCAGCAAACCGATCGGGATAAGCCGGTGTTGCATCGTAAGTATCACTAGGTGTTACAGGACTTAATGCCACAATAGATTGTACATAATTTTGATAAGTATGGTCGCCGGCAGTAGGTTGATAGGTAACGAATATTCCTATCTCCCATCCACCCATTGAGAGGCCTGTAAGATTAATACCTTGTATCCTGTATGCCGCTTGTATATTATCTAATAAAATCTTTAAATCATAAGGCCTTTTATAGTATGCCGGAAGTTGAATAGAAATAATTATAGGATAATATGTCCCGTTCGCAACCTGTACACCTCCATCCCAGCCCGCTCTTAAATAATCATGCGGGCCATATACAGCAATTAGTGAGGTATCTGTGCCAACCTGACCTTTTCCTGTAAAAAATATAATTGCCTGGTAATAATTATTTGATGAATAATAATCGCCTGGTAAATGAACCAATGCACCACTTGTAAAAGTACCGGAAGGAAATGTTGTATAAAAATCAGTTGGTTGCCCTGTGGGAAGTTGTTGTGTTCTTACAGTTATTGATGATCCATTCAGTATCGCTGATAGCAAGTAGTCTTTATCATTCCCAGGTCCAGTAAATTTTACCACATGATCGAAGTTTATATCACCTTGATTGTACCCATTAACAGTAGCAGCAGAATTTCCTCCGAGAATTGTACTTAGAATATAATCCTTATCATTAGCTGGATTTATATAACTAGCCTTGTTATTCATGTTTGCATTTCCACCCCAAAGTAAATTTTTACCATCAGAGGAAACTGTATAAGCATTTGAAGTTCCAAATAATTGCGCATCAGTTGCCGTTGTAAAATCAACAAGGCTTGCAGTAGATTTTACTTCACCAAGTAATGGTGCTAATGTATAAGAGTATGTACACAATCCAAGATGATTTCTATGGCGAACCGCAATGGTATAATTTGTTGATGGCACATTATTAAAAGTAACAGGGCTTATGCCATCAATATCCACAATATCACCATCACGTTGTATTAAAGCGCTCCTGGTTTGTAATACCGGGTTTCCCGAAGAAACATTTCCATTCCTCAATTCAACAAACACCCAATCAACAATATTATCATTCGCAGAGGCCTGATTATTAAATACGCTGACAGGAGCTACTTCGGTTATCGTATTGGCTAAATGAGTAAAGCTGGTATTGTAAGGAGCAGTCCTGTAAGGATCGGAAAGTGGAATTAAATTAGTTGGCGTTCTTAAAGCGTCATTCATTAAGCCAAGGGTTGAATTATATGCGCCCTGCAAAAAAGCCCTTGCTTTTAAAAGATCAAATTTATCTAAAGCAGTCAATTCACCGGATGCTGCAGTTATGGGTGCGGAAACCTGGTTGGTGGAAGTGTTATGGGTTTCACTTGCAGAACTCCAGTCAGTTCCATTAAAATAATATCCTCTCAGGTTGGCTTCAGTACCGCTGATATCTGCTGCATCTATATATTGCCCTGCGACAGTTACGGTTCCTGTAATTCCGGTTTTTGTTACAGGCCAGTACGCCAAAATATAATCGGAAATTTTTGGAGGTTTATTAGGATTTGCTGTAGCCAAAACCCGCACGCCAATCTTTGCATTGCTATACGTTCCTGATGTAGTTAAGAGGGCTGGCCGGTAACTCGTGCCTGCACCAAGCGGGATTACAATCGAAGAAAGGTTTGAAGTTACTTCTTTAAAAACTTGCCCTGTTCCTGTAGTTTCAATAAACTTACTTGTGCCTGATCCTGCAGTTGTAGCAACATCCGCAAGAGTGAAGTTAAAGTTGCCGGTTTTAATTTTACCGTTAGTAAATGTAAGGCTTGTTCCGATTCTTGTATTACCTGTAAGAGTAGCCCCGGCCACATTATTTATTTCCAGCAAAGGAATGGTAAAGCCATTCATAGTTATATTTTGATTAATGGTGCCTTTTAATAATACTGTACCCGTTCCCGGTATATTAGCATTGCCGGTAACATTGCCCTGAACTGTTATGGTGGCGCCTGTTTGCATGAAAAGATCAGATGCGTTTACAGTTAGTTGGGCTTTGATAGTGCAGGAAAAAATTATGCAGGTGATCGTGAAAAGACAGGTAAGCCTTAGTGTCATAAAAATGGATTTATAATGTAAATACCGAAACTGAATTATACGCTAAAACTAAATATTATTCGAAAGACTCTGTAAGGTATTTATCCATTAGGTAATTAATTTTTTTGAATTAATAAAAATTATTCATGCAAGTTATCGAAAGTTTAGTCCGTGCGCCAACTACTTACGTCATTGCGAAAAGTTTTCGGGGGGAGTGTTTGTGATTGAAAAATTTTTCCCGAAAACTTTGTGGCAATCTCCTTGAAGAATATTAACTCAAGAAGATTGCCACGCCGCCGGTAAAAGTGTGCAATTCAAATTTTCAATCGGGCGGCTCGCAAAGACGAACCGGTCTGCTCACGTCATTGCGAAAAGTTTTCGGGCGGAGTGTTTGTGATTGAAAAATTTTTCCCGAAAACTTTGTGGCAATCTCCCTGAAAATACTAACTCAAGGAGATTGCCCGCCTGAATGACGCAGTCGGACAGGCTTCGCCGCCTCAGCGTATATTCTGTTGAAAGTTTGTTGGGCGGAGAGCTTGAAATTAAAAGATGCTTGCCGAAAACTTTGTGGCAATCTCCTTGTTCTGGCAATTACATAAATAAAAAGACTACAAATCCTGGATCTCATACCATAAATCTTTCCAGGTTGGATTCAATTTATTTATTAACGCCACCTTTGCCTTTCTGTTTCCTGCTTTAATTTGTTTTTCTCTCTCAATGGATTCTTCTATTGAAGGAAAAAACTGATACCAAACAATTTTATTGCAATTATATTTTGCCGTAAAACTTTTTGGATAAAATTTAGTTCGATGCTCAAAAATTCTTGCACGCAATGCTGATGTTACGCCTGTGTATAATACAGTATTGTATTGAGTGGTAATTATATAAACAAAACCACCGTGTTTCATTTTTCTTATGAAAATAAACGTTGCGGCTCATATTGCAAAAAAGGTTCTTAATATATCTTTCTGTTACCATCCTAACCCAAGGAGATTGCTTCGCCGCCGCAGCGTGTATTCTGTTGAAAGTTTATTCCGGCGGCTTGCAAAGACGAACGTAGTGTGCTCACGTCATTGCGAAAAGTTTTCGGGTGGAGTGTTTGTGATTGAAAATATGTTTCCCGAAAACTTTGCGGCAATCTCCTTGAAAATACTAACTCAAGGAGATTGCTTTCCCGAAAAGTGGGACATCCTGCCGCAGGTAAATGTATTCAATTCAAATTTTCATTCGGGCGGGCTCGCAAAGACGAACGCAGTTTACTCACGTCATTGCGAAAAGTTTTCGGGTGGAGTGTTTGTGATTGAAGATATGTTTCGCGAAAAACTTTGTGGCAATCTCCTTGAAAATACTAACTCGAGGAGATTGCTTTCCCGAAAAGTGGGAGGCTGCCGCCGGTAAATGTATTCAATTCAAATTTTCATTTGGGCGGGCTCGCAAAGACGAACGCAGTTTACTCACGTCATTGCGAAAAGTTTTCGGGTGGAGTGTTTGTGATTGTAAAATGTTTCCCCAAAATTTTGTAGTAATTAGTACCTCAAGGAGATTGCCACGCCGCCGGATGAATTTGTTCAAATCAAGTCTTTATGCAGGCGGCTCGCAATGACGTAAACGGGGGATAGCTCGCAGTTCTTACAAAAAAGCCGGTACAAGATGCACCGGCTTAACTCATCTATATCAATTTGAAAATTATTCTTTTACGAGTGAAATTGTTTGAATTTCGCTTCCGTTATTTACTTTGATCATATAAGAACCTCCTGCTAATTTTGAAAGGTCGATTTTCTTTTGATTCAATCCTTTATAACCAGCGAATTCCATATTTTGAACTTTTCTACCAGCCGCATCAGATATGCTTAAAATAATCTGCGAAGGAACTTCAAGTTCAATGGTTACATTACTATAAGTTTTTGCAGGATTGGGATAAAGATTTACACCAAAGGCTTTAGCAGTAAGCTTTACACTTCTCACCTGGCTATAAGTAAATTTGCCATCCTTATCAACCATTTTCAACCGATAAAAAATAACACCATTCGATTTAGCTTCTGCAATATTTACATCAGTAAAAGAATATGATGCTGTTGAACCAGAAGTAAGATTTGCATCTACACGGCCAATTTTTGTAAAATCAGTTCCCGTATAGCCTCTTTCTAATTCAAAGTAAGATGAATTAGCGTCTTGGTTTGCTACCTGCCAATTGAGGACGGCGTCTTTGTCTTTTTTAGTAGCGGAGAAATTTGTTAATTTAATAGGAAGTATAGCAGTTAGATTTACATATTGATAGCTGGCATAACCAGTAGCTTCATCGGGATAAGCAGAAGTTGGAGAAATAATAGGACCATTAAACATTTGTACGTAGTTGGTATAATCGTTGGCTAATGCGCCGGTATTTGCTTCTACATAAAACTGGTATAAGGTTCCTGGGCCGCCACTGGCAAGATTAGCAAGTCTTATATTGGCTGAAGACCCTCCACTAAAACTTAACCTCAAAACTGGATAATCCACACCCGCATTTACTGTTGTATTTGCTGTGATAGAAGTATTTGTAGCCGAATATCCATAGTTAACAAAGGTACCACCGGTTTCTATTGTAGTAACTGGGCCAAAAGTATTAAATGAAGGAAAATAAGTAGATAATGGTATACGAGTAATAGTGGGTTGCGTTACTCCTTGGGGGATTTCAAGTGTAAATACAACATTAGTTAGGTAACCTGTAAAGTTTATAGTTGGGCTAATTACAATATCAACAGAATTGGGAGTTGGCCCTTGAATTAATGATCCTTTGAACTTTAATTGACCTATTGCGATAATACTTAGAAATAATCCTAATGTACTCAGTATAATTTTACGCATATTTGTGGTTTTATTTTTTAAATTAATTTGGAAGGCTTTGGGTTCTTACTGTTATTTCGCTGTTGCCTAATGCTTGTTGTAAAATCCAAAGCCTGTCATTCAAGCCTGCAGGAGGAGGCCCATTACTTCCTTGGTAACGGGTAAACGTGTTTAGATTTACATCACCTCTACTATATATATTCAAAACATTTGTTTCATTATTACTTAGATCTTGTAGCAAAACAACTCTGTCATTGGGGCCAGTTGGTCCATTACTTCCCTGGTATCTTACAAATCCATTATTGTTAATATCTCCCGACCACAATACATTTTTACCATCAGTTGCAACTAAGTAAGCAGTAGATGGTCCATAAAGATTTGGATCTGTTTGAATAGTATAATCAACTAAGCTGGCTGTTGATTTTGTTTCACCCAACAAAGGTTTAAAGGTTGAAGGATCAGAACTCAAACCAAGGTGGTTTCTATGCCGAACAGCAATTGTATAATTTGCGGAAGCCACATTATTAAAAGTAACCGGGCTCACCCCATCGATATCTACAATTTCTCCATCCCTTTGAACCAATGCACTTCGTGTTTGCAAAACTGTATTACCAGGCGATACGGTTGTACTTCTTAATTCTAAAAATATCCAATCAACAATATTATCATTAGTAGATGCCTGGTTGCTAAAAACACTACCTGCCGCTACTTCCGTGATAGCATTTGCAACATGCGTGAATGAAGAATTATAGGGAGCGGTTCTGTAAGGATCAGAGAGCGGAATTAAATTGGTAGGTGTTCTCAAGGCGTCACTCATAACTCCTGTAGAAGTATTATAAGCTCCCTGTAAAAATACCTTCGCTTTTAAAAGATCAAATTTATCCAAAGCGGTAAGGTTTCCAGAAAGCGCGGTAATTGGTGCAGAAATTTGATTGGTAGCATTATTATGTGTTTCACCTGAAGAACTCCAATCGGTGCCATTAAAATAATAACCTCTTAAATTTGTTTCTGCGCCAGAAGTGATATCAGCTGGATCGATGTACTGGCCCGCAACAGTAACTGTTCCTGTAATACCTGTTTTTGTAATTGGCCAGTAAGCATTAATATAATCTGAAAGCTTTGGAGGCCTGTTTGGATCTGCGACAGCAAGAAGTCTTATCCCGATTTTAGCAGTACTATTATATGTGCCTAAAGTAGTTAAAAATGCCGGGCGATAACTAATCCCGGCCCCGACGGGAATTTCATTTGAAGAAATATTTGCATTCACTTCCTTAAATACCTGGCCTGTGCCAGTCGTTTCAATAAACTTACTTGTTCCAGCTCCGGAAAAAGTTGCAACATTTGCAAGTGCCAGGTCGAAATTGCCGGTTTTGATTTTGCCACTTGTAAAAGTCAAACTGGTCCCTATTCTTGTATTACCCGTAAGAGTGGCGCCAGCGGCATTATTAATTTCCAGCACAGGGATGGTAAATCCACCCATATCCACATTTTGATTGACGCTGCCTTGTAACAGAATTTTCCCTGGTCCTAATATATCAGTAGTGCCGGTTACATCCCCCTGGACAGTTATCACAGCTCCTGCCTGGATAAAAAGCTGGGCGCCATTTACAGTTAACTGCGCTTTAAGTGAGAGTCCCGAAAAAGCACTTGCGATAGCTAAAATATAAGTAAGTTTTCTTATCATAAAACGTGATTTAAATATTCAAAAAAAAAACAAAAAATTAAATTTACTCTAATATAATATTTTTTGTAGAAATTATTTTTTGTAATGATTAAACGGCAGGGATGGATTATTAAAGAGCTAAATATTGTAATGCAAATTAAAGAAAAAAACTTTCAGAAATCCACCAATGTTTATAAATGATAGATTTCATAATTTTTCATATAAACCCACATACTCTGCTTTTGTGCATTTCTCAATTTAGCTTAGGTTTGTAAATCTTAAAAATAATTCATGGCAATAGAAATCAAAGTTCCTTCGGTTGGGGAAAGTATTAATGAAGTAACGCTTACCAAATGGATAAAAAAGGATGGCGATTGGGTTGACCGTGACGAGGTAATTGCTGAGCTTGAAAGTGAAAAGGCAACTTTTGAAATTAATGCTGAGCAACAGGGAATTCTTCATACAGTAGCAAAAGAAAATGATACACTCAAAGTAGGAGATATAGCCTGTACAATTGATGATAAGGCGGAAAGACCGGCTTTAGCAAAAAAAGATAATGGTGTAGAAAAAAGAGAGGAAAAGCAAGATGCACCGGCAATCGAATCAAAAGAACCTTCGTCAAAAAAAGAATTGCTCCCTGAAGAGAAAACTCAAATTGCTCAGGCTAAGGATAAAGATATAAAGGCCACACCGGTTGCATCGGCAATTTTAGCGGATAAGAAGATAGATTTAAAAAGAGTAACTCCTACCGGCTCTAATGGAAGAATCACAAAGCATGATGTGATGGATGCTCTTTCCAATCCCGGAAGAGCAATTGGTAAGGAATTGTTCAGCCGTAATGAGCAACCTGAGAAAATGAGCAACCTGCGAAAGACTATCAGCCGCAGGTTGGTTGAGGCAAAAAATACAACAGCCATGCTCACCACTTTTAATGAAGTGGACATGAGCGCTATCATGGAGCTCAGAGCAAAATATAAAGAGATATTTAAAAAACATCATGAAGTAAATCTTGGTTTTATGAGCTTTTTTACAAAAGCGTGTTGTTTTGCTTTGCAGGAGTGGCCTGCCGTGAACGCGGGTATTGACGGGGAAAATATTATTTATCATGATTACTGTGACATTTCAATTGCGGTATCTTCTCCGAAAGGGCTGGTGGTACCTGTAATTAGAAATGCTGAAAGCCTGAGCATGGCTGAAATTGAAAAAGAAGTTGTTCAGCTTGCAACAAAAGCAAAAGAAAGTAAGCTTACCATTGAAGAAATGACCGGGGGAACTTTTACAATAACTAATGGTGGCATATTTGGCTCATTAATGAGCACCCCAATTATTAATATTCCGCAAAGCGCCATCCTGGGCATGCATAACATCGTAGAACGGCCTGTTGCAATAAGAGGACAGGTTGTTATAAAACCTATGATGTATTTGGCAGTAAGCTATGACCATCGCATAATTGATGGCCGGGAGTCTGTAAGTTTTTTAGTCAGAATAAAAGAAATGCTTGAAAATCCTGAGCAGCTTTTATTTGGTAAAGATCCCATAAAGGCTTTGCTTGAGCTGTAATGCTTTGAGCCAAGCAAAACAATATTTAAATGAATATTCCCGGGAATGAAATTTTAAAAGCCCCTGTAGTAAAATATTTTCAGAAACACCTGCTATTCGCCGAATCATTAATATCAATGTATAAAAGCGGTGAACCATTTCATTTGTATATTAAAAAATATTACTCCTCCAACAAAAAGCATGGATCAAAAGATAGAAAGCAGATAGCGTCTTTATGTTATAATTATTTTCGTTTAGGCGAAGGAGTTAGCTCACATGTAACATTGCAGGATAAATTTTTATTGGGAGCTTTTTTATGTGGTTCAACCCCCTCAATCTTATTGTCACAATTAAAACCCGGTTGGAATGAGAAGATCAAGTGCCCGTTAAATGAAAAGCTAAAAATTGTAGAAAATTATTTTGATCCTAAAATTATTTTTCCGCTTCAACAATTTCTTAGTGATGAAATTGACCATGCGAAATTCGCCACTTCTTTTTTGGAGCAACCTAAACTGTTTTTAAGAATAAGGCCGGGGAAAGAAGCCACAGTCCCTGGAAAAATAAGATCTGCAAATTTTACTTTTGAAAAAATTGGTGACGATTGCCTCGTATTTTCTCACAACGAAAAAATAACCGATGCAATCGTTACAGACAGGGAAGCTGTTATCCAGGATTACAATTCACAACGTACCGGTGAATTTTTTTCAAAATATTTATTTACGCAACAAGTTGAGGAAAGTTTAGAAAAAATAAGCTTGCCAATTACCGTTTGGGACTGTTGTGCAGGCAGTGGCGGAAAATCGATTCTCGCCGTTGACAGTCTTAAAAATATTAAGCTTACGGTTACAGATAGACGCCCTGCTATTCTTCAAAATCTTAAAAAACGATTTGCGGCGGCAGGTATAAAAAATTACGCGGTTTTTGTTTCCGATCTTTCTACGTCTGTTCCCCCTCCCCTGAAGGGGGTTAAGAGGAGGCAGGATCTTATAATCGCGGATGTTCCATGCTCCGGTTCGGGAACCTGGTCTAGAACTCCTGAGCAGCTTAATTTTTTTAAAGAAAATGAAATAGAAAAATATGCTTTGCTTCAAAAAAATATCATAAGAAATATAATACCACATCTACAGGACAGGGGCATTCTTTTATATATTACCTGTTCTGTTTTTAAGAAAGAAAATGAAGAAAACATTGATTATTTTTTGCAAAATTTTCAACTTAACTTATTACATAAGGAATATTTGAATGGATACGAGATGCAGGCGGATACTCTGTTTGTGGCTGTATTTGCTAAAAGCTAAATTGCATTATCTTTTTTCATCTTCATTCATTTCAAATAACAGTTTAACCTTACAATTTTTAAGCTATTGAATAATCAACTTAAAACTTTGTTTGCTTTTTCCATCAGAATATTTTAGGATGTAAAAGCCTCCTAAAAGTGGTTGTAGATCGTTGAACTTAATAAATTGCGATTGCCCTTCCTGGATGCTAACTGATTTTATAAGTAATAATTTCCCCGCAGATGTATACAAAGCAAATGTTCCTTTCCCTGAAGTTTTAGGTTTGATGAGAACAGAAAAATTATCCTTGAATGGATTCGGGAAAACTTTTATGATTTTGATCCCTAATATTGAATCCATGTTTTTGTTAATGCGTTGTTGCGTCAGGTCATCGAAAGCAATATGAAAATTTGGAATGCCATAACCTATTCTATCATCAGGACTACTATAAATACTGCTGCTTTTCATAACTGCCTGTATAATTTCCATATTTGAATATTCAGGAAAAGCCTGCCAGAGACAAGTAATAAGCCCGGCTAAATTTGGTGTGGCAAACGATGTACCATTTCCGGCACCGATGGTACCTCCTGTTGAAGATAAGGCTGTTGCAACACCTACTGATGCTGCAGTTGGTTTCACCTGTCCGTCACTTGAAGGCCCATAGCTGCTAAAATTTGCCGGTACGCCTGATGAATTAACTGCACCAACCGTCACCACGCTATCGGCATCTGCTGGTGAAATAATATAATGCCATGAATTAGTTCCTTCATTACCCGCTGCCACTACCACAATCATTCCTTTTTTTGCAGCAAGGTCTGCTGCTCTTGCAACAATCGTTGTGTTTCCATCCATATCAGCATATGTATGATTGAAAGCAGGATTATCAAATATACTATAACCTAACGATGTTGAAATAACATCAACTCCAATGCTATCAGCACGTTCGGCCGCAGCAGCCCAGTATTGCTCTTCAACAGGCGACTCAGTAGCAGCATCTTCTGTTCTATATAAATAATATTTTGCCTTGGGGCTGCTGCCGACTAATTGCCCCGGTATATTTCCCGCGATAATTGAAAAGCATTGCATACCATGTGGATGATCTTCGTCAACGCTTGTCTCGTTGTTGACGTAATCATATGTTTCGGCAATTTGGTTATTGTTTCTTACACTATCAAAAGCCGGTAAAGTAAGGTAATGATAAAAACCTGCATCCAGGATTGCCAGTAGCATTCCTTCTCCATGAAAACCCTTATTATGTAAATATTCCCCTTCATGTATATGAATTTGCTGGGTAGCATTTCCGTAATTATAAAAATCTGTTACATTGTTTACATACTGGGGTGATTTAATAGAATCTATCTGTTCATTAAATTTATTATTAAGTGGTGATTGTACAATAACCGGGCGCATTAGTGGTTGAGAATTTATAACAAAAGACATATTATTAATCTTTGCCAAAGCGACCGCATCAGTAGTTTCTATACAAACCTGGTTGAGCCATTTTGATTTATCGAGTATAGTAACGTTGCCGGCTAAACGCACACTATCAATATAAGAAGGAGTAATTGGCAAGTCCGTTTCATCAACGATAATATTTTGCTTTATTCTTCTTTGAATTGACTTTGCAGATAAAAATTTAGATGGATCATTTATTGTAAAAGGTGTTCCCGTCTTATCTTTAAATCTTACAATGTATTTGGTAAATTGAGCAGAAGACCTGGTTGCGAAAAAGAATATCGATATGGTGAGTAAGTAGATATTTTTCATCAGTAAAGATTTTTATGGCTGATGATTTTAAAAAATTGAAATCAATTATGATCAATAATGCTCAACTTTACACCATAGCCCACGTAATAAGCCGGCCTGCCGGGCTGTGTCCCCTGGTATTCCCAATGCAAAAATTCGCGATAAATTAATCCGATCCCTTTTCCATATTTCTCAACCGCATAATTTTTTTCAGCATATTGCGTCCCCGGTATGGAAGGATCCTGGCCAAGAAATTCATCACGTTCAAATACTTTTATGGTGCTATCTATTGCAAGTGAATTAATAATGAGCGGCACATTTATACTATCATATATGTAATCCCAGTCTTCCAGGTATTTTACATCAGTATAGTTTGAATAGGTATCAATAAAGGAATTTCCTTTCCACGAAAAATCCTGCTTCACAGGCTGCTCAAGTTTTAAATACCGTAGGTTATTTTCTATAAACTCGATTGAGTTAGCTGTCGGCACAACCATGAAAGTATTATTTGGAACCCATTGCTGCGAAGCATCCTTTCTTATAAATCGAAGTATGCGATAAGCAGGGCGACCCTGGTTATCACTAATATGGGCATCAACTCTATCCTGCACCTGATAATTAATTACATTTGCCTGTTGGCCAAAATTTATATAATAAACTGTTGAATCAAGATCGTATGTGATGTATTTACCAATCTCCAACGGATAATAGTCTGTTACCTCGGTAGAAACAAACTTCTCAGTTTCTTTTTTACAGGAAGAAAACAAGAATGAAATAAGAATTAACTCGGGAAGATATTTAACCATTTCAGAATATTATATTTTGTTTCAACGAGTGTAAAATAGAGCATTAGTAAGATGAAAATGCTGCGTAAGCTTTTAATCCATTAATCTCTTTGAATAATTCCCCCTCCAATAATATCATCACCTTCATAAAATACGGCACTTTGCCCGGGAGCAATTCCTTTTACATCTCTATAGAAACGGACATTTACTCCTTTTTCGTATTTGAAAAGTTGAGAAAGTGCTCCTTTGTCTTTATACCTGATCTTTGTATGTGCTTCAATGCCGTTAGTTATGCTTTCATATTTTATCCAATTAATACCAGACACCTTCATTTCTTTTTTATTTAGATCTTCTTCATCGCCCAACACTACCGTATTTGTTTCAGGAATAATTTCAGTAACAAATGCAGGCTTGCCAAGAGCAATATCAAGCCCTTTGCGTTGACCCACGGTGTAGAACGGGTAACCTTTATGAGAACCCAAAACATTTCCTTCGGCATTTAAAAAAAGGCCGCCTGAAACTCTTTCTTCCAGCCCGGGCACCCTTCTTTTAAGAAAGCCACGGTAGTCGTTATCAGGCACAAAGCAAATTTCATAACTCTCACTTTTTTTTGCCAGTTCAGGATAACCAAAATCATGAGCCATTTGCCTTATTTCAGTTTTACGATAAAAGCCCAGGGGTAAAATAGTACGGGCCAAAAGGTCCTGTTGCAGCCCCCATAGCGCATAGCTTTGATCCTTAGTTTCATCAATTCCTTTTCTTATAAAATACCGGTCGTTAGAGTGTTTGTGCACCTGTGCATAATGTCCGGTAGCAATGAAGTCGCAATTCAATGCATCCGCTCGTTTAAGCAGAGCCCTCCATTTAATGTGTGTGTTGCACATAACGCATGGGTTTGGCGTGCGCCCGGCAATATATTCTTCTACAAAATTATCAATAACAAAATCTCCAAACTCATCCCTTATATCTAAAATAAAATGCGGGAAACCATGTTGTACAGCGGCTGCACGGGCATCATTAAAACTATCGAGATTGCAACAGCCTGTTTCTTTATTATTATTCCCGGTACTGGTTGCATAATCCCAGGTTTTCATAGTGATACCCACGACATCATACCCCTGATGATGAAGCATAAGAGCTGCTACAGTGCTATCAATGCCCCCGCTCATTGCCATTAAAACCTTACCTTTTTTGCTCATAATTTTAAAAGATTTGCAAAGATAAGAAGTTTCATGCGGGCATTAATTCTGGAAATCATAAAGTATAAAACTTCTTGAAGTTACTTTAATGAAGCAGCCAATCAAAAAGGCTTTTGGTATGGGCTTTATGAATATTATCAAAAAAACAGGATGCATAAAGCGAAAGAGCTTCTTGAAACTACTAAATATTCTGTATCCGATGTTGGATCACTTTTGGGTTATAAAAATTTAAGTAATTTCTCACATGCATTTAAAAAAAGCTTGGCCAATTGCCCAAAGATTTTAATAAAATAGGATAGCTCCCATTACTTTATGTCTTATACAGGAATTATGAAACTGCTTGCAACATAATTTGTGGTTTATTCTTTTTTTGTATTTGATGCGCACAACTGAAAAACCTAAGAAATTCATATGAATCGTTTTGAAAAACTGAAACCCCTGGTTATTGATTGAAAGCATTTATGATGCCGGTAACTAACCGATAATTTAAAAGAGTCTCCTTAAGGAGGCTTTTTTTGTGTGTAGCCTATACATGGTTTTATACCTCCATTCACTTAACTTTGCGACCCGTAAATATATAAATATGAGTGGTGCCTTAAAAGAAGTAAGAAACAGGATTAAAAGCGTGCAAAGTACGCAGCAAATAACCAAGGCAATGAAAATGGTAAGCGCTGCAAAACTTAGACGGGCACAGGATGCAATTATACAGATGAGGCCTTATGCAAAAAAATTGCAGGAGATGCTCAATAATATTGTTAGCAATGCTGATGGGAATATGAGCATGGCTCTTGCTGCTGAAAGGCCTGTTGAAAAACTTTTAGTTATTTTGATAACAAGTGACAGGGGATTGTGTGGCGGTTACAATAGCAATCTTATTAAACTTGCAAAGCAAGTGATAGCTGATAAGTATCCTTTACAATCGATTAAATTAAATTCCCTGATTCTCCCTGTTGGTAAGAAGGGATACGAGCATTTTACAAAAAATAAGTTTAAAGTGATTGATCAATACTGGAGTATATTTTCTAATCTAAGTTTTGATAATATTGCATCAGTATCAAAATATGCAATGGATGCATTTTCTAAGGGCGAAGTTGATGCAGTGGAACTTGTATATAGTGAGTTCAAAAATGCTGCGACTCAAAATTTCATTGCTGAGCAGTTTCTGCCTTTGAAGAAAACTGAGAAAAAGAAAGGAGAGACTAATGCTGATTTTATTTTTGAACCGGGTAAAGATGCTCTTATTGCAGAGCTTATGCCTAAAATATTGAACACCCAATTATACAAAGCCGTACTTGATGCTCATGCCAGCGAGCATGGCGCCCGTATGACAGCTATGGATAAAGCAACTGATAATGCGCAGGAACTTTTAAAGGCACTAAAAATAAGCTACAATCGTGCAAGGCAGGCCGCTATAACAACAGAGCTTACGGAAATAGTAAGTGGGGCTGCTGCACTACAGGGATGATATTTGGTCAATAAGTCAATGATCAATAAGTCAATGATCAATATATAATTTAAGCAGTAAAGTATCTTTTCCATGATAAAATTGATTGACTTAGAAGTTTATAAAGTGGCCATGGAAATCGGAATCAGGTTTGGGATTTGGCTGACAAATGGGATTATTTTAATAAGGATACATTGGGGAAACAATTTGTAAAAGCAGCGGATTCAATTGCGCTAAATATTGCAGAAGGCTACGGAAGATTTTTTTATAAAGAAAATAAAAACTTCAATTACTACAGCCGTGGTTCAGCATATGAATGCACAAGCTGTTTAAGAAAAGCAGTTAAAAGAAAATTAATCGCAAAAGAAAAAAATATAGAAATGAGAATCCTGTTTGAAAAATATTTAAAGTTGATAAATGCTTACATTAAATCCATTGGCCAGTCAGAAATAAAAGACCAAATAAAAAAATCCATTGTAATTAATTGACTAATGACCCAATGACTTATTGACTCAATGACTAATTAAACAATGGACTTAAGCCAAATAATCCCTCACATAGAAGCATTGATATTTGCAAGTGACAAGCCGTTATCTGTTAATGAGCTGGTTGAGCTTGTAAATAATGCACTTGGTTTTATCGAAGATCGTGCAGACCAGGGGCAGGTTGAAGCGGCGATAAATGCAATCGACGAGAAATACAATTCTGAATTTTATTCATTTGAAGTGGTTCAGAGCGGGGGCGGCTGGCAATTTCTTACCAAAAAAGAATTTCATAAAACAATAGCTCAGCTTAATGGTGATAAATTTTTGAAAAAACTTTCTGTTGCATCCTTGGAAACACTTTCAATTATCGCCTATAAACAACCTGTTACAAAATCGGAAATTGAAATTATAAGGGGAGTAAATTGTGATTACGCTGTTCAAAAATTATTGGAAAAAGAACTGGTAATTATTGCAGGCAGAAAAGAGGAGGCACCAGGCAAACCACTTATCTATACAACATCCAAATCTTTTATGGATTATTTTGGAATTAATAGCCCTGATGATCTTCCAAAAATAAAGGAAGTACTTAACCAGGAGATAATTGAAGCAACAAGGATTGAACAAAATGAAAATGAAATACCTCCCGGTAATGAAGAAACAAAGAATTCCGACAGCGAAGATGCCGTTGGGGAAAATCATTTACCAGAAATAGAAAGCAATCCGGCGAAGCACATTTCAGAATAATTATTTAATTGCTTACTGAATATTAATCAGCCTTCCTGCATGTCAACGGTATTAAATCACAATCAACTATCAGCGATAGCCAAAGAGTTTGGCACTCCTGTTTATATTTATCACGCTGAAAAAATTTCGGAGCAATATAATAAGCTCGTCAAGGCATTTGAAAAAACGGATGCTAAATTCTTTTATGCCTGCAAGGCTTTAACCAATATTAATATTCTGCGATACATCAAATCAATTGGTGCAAATGTTGACTGTAGTTCCATTAATGAAGTGAGGCTGGCTCTGCACGCCGGTTTTAGCCCGGAAAGAATTTTATATACTTCCAACGGAATTGCTTTTAGTGAAATTGAAGAAGCAAAAGATTTAGGCGTTAATATTAATATTGACAGCCTTTCTAATCTTGAAAAATTCGGAGAACGATACGGGCATACGTACCCGGTAGGTATTCGTTTACGGCCCAATATTCTCGCTGGCGGGAACCTGAAAATTTCTACGGGGCACGATAAAAGCAAGTTTGGTATTCCTGTTGACCAGGTTGAAAAAATAATCTCAGTCGTCAAGCGGCACAATTTATTTATTCGTGGGTTACAGATACACACAGGTAGCGATATTGATGAGGCGGCTGTGTTTGTAAAAGGAATCGAAGTGCTGTTTGAAATAATTCCCCATTTCGCTGAGTTAGAATTTATTGATTTGGGTGGAGGATTTAAAGTGCCGTATAAACACAGCGACACGGAAACCGATATCACTTTATTAGCGCAAAAGGTAAACGAGGCATTCGCCAATCATCCTAATCCTGGTAACAAACATTTGCAGGTATGGTTTGAGCCGGGAAAATTTTTAGTAAGCGCGGCCGGTTATTTCGTTGCGCAGGTAAATATTCTTAAAGATACTTCAGCCCATACTTTTGTAAGTGTCAATAGTGGTTTCAATCATCTTATCAGGCCTATGTTTTATAATTCCTATCACCACATTGAAAATATAAGTAATGAAAAAGGCCCTGAACAAATTTATACGGTGGTAGGAAATATTTGCGAGACGGATACATTCGCCTGGGACAGGAAAATCAATGAAGTCAAAGAGGGCGACCTGCTTGTATTTTATAATGCCGGCGCTTACGGATTTGAAATGTCTTCTAATTTTAATTCGCGACTAAAACCAGCAGAAGTTTTTGTAAAAGATGGTAAAGCAACACTTATTCGTAAGAGAGATGTTTTTGAAGATCTTTTGAAGAACCAGGTGGTTTAATTGTAGCCAATTTTATACATTTTTAAATATTATTTTTTTCATCGTTCGGTTTAGGAATTCTTATTGTTGGCAATTTCTCACCCATAGCTTTTGCAACTTTATAATGAGACCAATTTTCAATTTCCTGTTCGCCATAAATTATCATTCTTACTTCTATGTCTTTTGTGTCCATATCTCCAACATAAATCTTTTGATGGTCAGGTACATTTTCATAGCTAATTTTTAATTTTTCTTTATTGGCAAGAGTCGGATTGCCCATATAGATTTCGTATGCTTCTGTACAAATCTCAATTGTTGAAGGCTCTCCTTTTAAATCTCTTTGAATGTCTTTGATTTCAAGTAGCTTTTCTTTTACACTTGTTATATGTAAGGTTTTGTGTATTGTGAAACTTCCTAGTCCGTAAATTTGAACTTTTGAATTTATAGGAACTTCCGTCAATATTATTTCGTTATTCACAAGTTTTTCAAATTTTTCATAATTTAATTCAACAGTGTTTTCTAATCGGGATAAGTTAATCGTATTATCAGTAAATACATTCACTTTGATTAGGTGATAATCTTTTTTAATTTTATAAAATAGGTTTACAAATTGACCATTAATTTTTTCAGTAAATATGTCGTCTTGAACTCTTGTATGTTCTTTATAAATTTTTCCCCGTCCATCTTCACCTACACTAATTCCGTTAATTTTTTTTTGAGTGTATCTGTAAATATTGTCCATTGTGGGATTTAATTCTTTTATCAGTGAAAGAACATAGTCAATGAAAGTTTTCTGACTAAATGACCAATTACCATTTGAAATAGTCCAGCTACCCAAACCATGAATAGAAATATCTTTATTGTCAGGTATATTTACCCTTACCCAACCTTCATTTACGTTTTTCTTAAAATGCTCAAAGTCTTCAAAATTCCAACATTCAACTCGTCCGTTTTCATAAACATCTATGTCAACAAAGAAGAAATTACCATTATGTATTATGGCAGGTATTGAAACCCCTTCTAATGTTTGTTCTAAATAAACTCTTGTAGTAGGTTTAATCATTAGGTTTTTGTTTCGTTTAAAAATTAAAGTTCATAGCAATGTTAGTAAGATAACAACCATATATATTATTCATGCTACTCTAAAAATTTTTTCAGCCTTTAATTCAATTAAAGCAAACCATGCAGTAACAAAAGTTGAAATGAAGAACCATCCAATAATTAAATAATTTATCCAGGAAATATAGTTACTCGCATGAAACCAATCTCCTGTTTTATAGATAATAAAACATCCAAAAATATTTTTTACAACTTCCCAAAAAAGTGCATAGCGATTACGATCCATTAGTTCGGTAAATGCATACACCACTAAAAAAATAAATAGGCCATACACAAATATTCCGGGAGTGCTGATGACGGCAATATTTGCAAAAAGATAACTGGTAAAAAGCAGAAGTATTATAAGTTGTATCCAGCACCACCAAAGCAATGAGGAAGAATATTTTGGATCATATTTTTCAAAATTGTAAACATCTTCAATTTTATAAACAGGAAATTTTTCAACAACATCAGCAGGACGCCAGCCAAGAGGCATAAACCATATCCTCAATTTATCTTTCCATTTTTTAGCATTCCAGGCATCTTTTATTAAAAGCCACAAATGCAAAAAATTTATCTTAACAGGATTCCATGTTCTTACCGGGCGGGTAATACCATAAACAGGAATTACATCGAGCAGTTCTTCCTGGAAAGTTCCAAATAGTTTATCCCATAGTATAAAAATTTGGGAAAAATTCTTATCGAGATAAAGAGGGTTTATTGCATGATGAACCCTGTGATGAGATGGTGTTACAATAATTTTTTCAAGCAAGCCCATTTTATTAATATGCTGTGTGTGGTACCAGAACTGGGCGAATAATTGAATAGGGGCAACAATAGCAATTACTTCACCTGGCACTCCAAGCAATGCGGCAGGTAAAAGAAACACAGCAAATATTTTAACGATGGAAGAAACACTTTGCCTCAATGCACAGGCAAGATTAAACTCTTCGCTGCTGTGATGTATAATATGGTTGTTCCAAAAAAGATTATAATGATGAGAAATGCGGTGCACCCAATAGCCTGCAAAATCCAATGCAATAAATGCTACAATATAAACCCATATGCCCGGCGCTATATGTATGATTGCTATTTTATCTGCCAGCCATTCATAGCTTATTATTACCAAACTGAGCCCCAGAACATCTTTTGTGACATTGGTTACACCGGAGCTTAGACTGGATATCATATCCATATGCCTTACCGTATCTTTCCCTTTACGCGATCCATACCATTTTTCAAATAATACAAGCAATAAAAAAACCGGCATTGCAACTAATAATATTTTACCGTAGGTTTCCATAATTTGACAATCACTAAAGTAATAAAAAATAAGATAAATACTTTCTACTTTAACGTGAGAAATATATAACGACGATTATAATCAAGTTAAGAACGCTTTGATTGACTAATAGGAATTAATATCTGCAGCCCACTAAATCCCAAAAATTATTTAATGGCTATTTTTACAAATATTTTTTACAACTAATAATTCAGCTTTAATAAATTATTATAAATCTGCCCATCACATGAGTTCAGGAATGTCTCCGGCTTTTTCAAAAAAAGAAAATGTAATCATAGTAGGAGGAGGAATTACAGGCCTTTGCACAGCATATTATCTTCTAAAAAATGGTTATCATTCAACCGTGATTGATAAAGGGGAGATCACTGATGGATGTTCTTTTGGGAATATGGGTTATTTATCTCCAAGCCATTTTATACCATTAGCGTCTCCCGGAATTATTTCCGAAGGTTTCAAATACATGTTGAACAGCAAGAGCCCGTTTTATATTAAGCCCCGGTTAAATTTCAGGTTTCTTCAATGGGGGCTGCAGTTTTATAAAAGCAGTACACAACAAACCGCTGATAAAAACACGCCGCATTTAAATAATCTTTTGCAGTTAAGCAGGAGACTCATGAATGAAATAAGAGATGATATCGGAGATGTATTTGACATGCAGGAAATCGGGTGTATGATGATGTGCCGAAGCCAAAATACTTTTGAACATGAATTGCTTGTAGCAGACAAAGCCGAAAAATTAGGGCTTAATGTGGAAAGGTTTGATAGAGCCCAGGTGCAGGAACTTGAGCCAGATGTTGAGGTAAAAGTTGCAGGCGCTGTGTTATTTAAAGACGATGCCCATATAGACCCGGGAAAGTTTATGGTTACAATGAAAAAATACCTTGAAAAAAATGGAGTAACATTCAGTTTAGACACAAAAGTTACAGGATTTCAAAAAAACGGTAAAAATATTACTGAAGTCATCACAGATCGGGGCATTATCAACTCAGATAATGTTGTGTTAAGCGCTGGTTGCTGGTTGCCTGAAATTGCTAAGATGCTTGATATTACATTGCTTATACAACCTGGGAAAGGTTATAGCTACACTTATGATCATGTTGGAAAAAATATCCGCTATCCGGCAATACTCGTTGATGGAAGGTGTGCGATAACACCTTGGAAAAATAAACTTCGTATCGGCGGTACAATGGAATTTAGTGGAATTAATAATAAAGTTTTAATAAACAGGATGCAGGGGATTTATGATTCGGTTAAAAGTTTTTATCCCGGGTTGAAAATTGACTTTCCTCCCAAAGAAAAAATATGGACCGGGCTGCGCCCGGTAACTCCCGATGGGCTGCCATATATCGGGAAACTTAAAGCTTATGATAACGTGGTAATTGCAGGAGGCCATGCAATGTTGGGTATTTCCCAGGGATCAGGCACAGGAAAAATAGTGAGCGATCTTATTGATAAAAAAAATCCAGGCATTGATATAACTGCATTCAGGCCAGAAAGATTCTAAAATAAAAAATAGCCCGTGTAATTCCGGATTTTTCGGTTTACATTTTTAATTGTCAATTGTCAATTTTCCATCGTGTCATTTTGTCTAATATTTGTTATTGGCAAAAAGTTTGACAATGCTACCTTTGCAGCCAATTTTAAAATATGGAAAATAATAAAAAAGATATTTACGAACCTAATGATAGCACCCCAATAGAAGCAGAAGATTTTTCTGTGAATGAAATGGACGGGGCGGAAAATGGTGAGCAGGAAAATTTTGAAGCCTCTTTGCCATCGGAGGAAACTGCTAAACTAAGAGCTGAGCTTGAAGAGCAGAAGGATAAATATGTGCGCCTGTTTGCTGAGTTTGACAATTATAAAAGACGCAGTGCAAAAGAGAGGATTGAATTAATGCAAACTGCAGGTAAAGAAGTTATAACCTCCTTATTGCAGGTTCTCGATGACGCAGACCGTGCTGAAAAGCAAATGCAGGCCACCGATGATTCGGAACAGATTAAAGAAGGTGTTCAGCTTGTATTCAACAAGTTGAGGAAGACTATGAAATCGAAAGGGCTTGAGTCAATGGAAAGTGTTGGGACCGATTTCGATGTAGAAAAGCATGAAGCCATTACAGAAATACCTGTTAGCGACAATAAACAAAAAGGCAAAGTCGTAGACGAAATTGAAAAAGGATATTACCTTAATAATAAACTAATACGGTTTGCGAAAGTTGTAGTTGGCAAGTAATTTTTTAAATAAACACTTTTTCATGACCTTGGTATTGTGGACAGGTCACGAAATTTATAATTTCCACAATTCATAAAATAGCATGGGAAGTTCAATGGCTACAAAAAGAGATTATTACGAAATTTTGGGAGTGACTAAATCTGGTAATGCAGATGAGATTAAAAAAGCATACCGGAAAGTAGCGATGCAATTTCATCCGGATAGAAATCCAGGTGATCATACTGCCGAAGACAAATTCAAAGAAGCAGCTGAAGCTTATGAGGTGCTTAGCGATCCTGATAAGCGTGCAAAGTATGACAGGTTTGGTCATAGTGCTTTTAGTGGAGCACGTGGTGGTGGATTTTCCGGGCATGATATGAATATGGAAGATATCTTTAGCCAGTTTGGTGATGTTTTCGGTGAAGATGTTTTTGGAAGTTTTTTTAGTGGAGGAAGAAGCAGTGGGCGTTCAGGACGGAGCAGGGGAGTGAGGGGAAGCAATCTTCGCGTAAAAATTAAAGTGAATTATGAGGAGATCGCGAAAGGCGCTTCAAAAACTATAAAAGTAAAAAAATATATTTCTTGTAATACATGTGGTGGCTCAGGCGCAAAAGACAAAAATAGTATGCAAACCTGTAGTACCTGTGGAGGAAACGGGCAGGTGAGAAAAGTACAAAATACTTTTCTTGGCCAGATGCAAACGGTAGCAACTTGTCCTGCGTGTAATGGCGAAGGCTCAGTGATAACGAATAAATGTGTAAGCTGTAAAGGAGAAGGTAGAGTATATGGCGAAGAAACAGTAACCTTGGATATTCCCGCAGGCGTTCAGGATGGCATGCAGCTTAGTATGAGCGGTAAGGGCAATTTGGGCGAGAGAGGCGGCGGCCATGGGGACCTTATAATTTTAATAGAAGAAGAAGCACATACTCATTTGCACAGGGAAGGATTGAATGTTGCTTTTGATTTATACATTTCATTTCCTGATGCCGTTTTTGGGACACAGTCAGAAGTTCCAACAATAGATGGCAGAGCAAAAATTAAAATACCTCCCGGTACTCAAAGCGGTAAAATATTTCGGCTTAAGGGAAAAGGGTTTCCATCAATAAATTCTCATGAAAAAGGAGATCAACTTATTCACGTGAATGTTTGGACTCCTCAAAATGTATCGGTAGAAGAAAAGGAAACGCTTGAGAAAATGCTCGAGAGCGATAATTTTCAACCAAAGCCTGATAAGAATGATAAAACTTTCTGGGAGAAGATAAGAGAAACTTTTGCTTAAAGATGCTTACCATTTATTTACAATGTACTTACTTTTAAAATCACATTTATGAATTGGAGGTTCACATTCCTTTTTGGTCTCATTTACTTGCTTTTCTCTTGTAACAACCACCAAAAAGAATCTGCAATAAATAAAACGTCTGGTAAAAAGAACCCTTTGAATTGTTACAGATACATAAATAATAAGGACACAATCATACTTAAAGTAGTTGATGTAAATGGCTTTATGACGGGAACTTTAGTTTATAATTTTTATGAGAAGGATAAAAATATGGGTACAATACAGGGGGAGATTAAAGATGAAACATTATTTGCTGATTATTCATTTAGTTCTGAAGGAGTGCAAAGTGTGAGGCCAGTTGCATTTAAAAAAGAAGGAGAAGACCTTCTTGAAGGATATGGTGAAACAGAAAACCAAAATGGAAAATTAAGGTTCAAAAATATTGAATCTTTGGACTTCACTCATTCAATCAAGCTTAGGCCATTTGACTGTGAAAAATAATGCGTACTGCAAAGATTTTTTTTGAATGTAAAATCATACATCTAATACTTTTTTCATATTACTTTCTTTTTTTCCTCTTTTTTTCATAATAAATAATTTTTGTTTTATCCAGCAGGCCGACAAATTCATTTTGTAAATAGTCATCTTTCATTGCTGCTTTTAAAGCGATAGCTTTAATATCTGTCCAGTCAATATCTGAAGGAAAATAACCTGATTCCCGAAGCTTTAAACCAAACATACAGACTGCGGTTGCGAACTGAAGATTTTTACAAAGGGAATTAAAAGAACTGTAGTTATTCAGGCAATCATACTTTAGTAACTGTTCCGTAGTATCGTGCGGTAATTTATAATGCATGGTAAGTTTTGCAATATTTTGTTCAAGGTGTTGCAATGTATCTCCCGGCAGAGGGATGATCTCAAAAACTGCCGTGTTGCTTGTGCCGGCACCTATCTCGCCACCTTCAAGTTCATCGCCTTGTTGTGACAAAATATTTTTTTTATTATCATATCCTATTAACCGGTATTCCTTCACAACACCGGGATTAAATTGAAGCGTGAAATAGACATCGTTTGCAATAGAATATAACGTTTGTGTAAACTCTGTAACAAGAATTTTTTCTGCTTCTCTTATATCATCAATATATGCAAAATTGCCATTTCCTTTTTTTGCCAGTACTTCAATTTTTGAATCTTTATAATTACCCATCCCCACTCCAAGGCATGTGAGATATACTCCCGATTGCCTTTCCTTTGAAATAAGTTCTTCCAGCTCTTTCTCCGTTTTTTGGCCTACATTGAAATCCCCGTCAGTAGCAAGTATTATTCGATTATTTCCTCCTTTTATAAATGTGTTCTCTGCAAGTTTATAAGCAGAGCGTATTGCTGCTTCACCGGGCGTGTCACCTGCGGCTGTAAGCTCTTCTATTGATTTTATAATTTTTTGTTTTTCGCTACCACTTGTAGGTTGCAGCCAGATACCGACTGTGCCTCCATACACAACAATTGAAACTGTATCTTTTTCTCTTAAATTTTTTACGAGCAATTGGAAAGACTCTTTTAACAAAGGAAGCCTGTTTGGCAAATCCATACTGCCGGACACATCTATTAAAAATACAAAATTGGAAGGAGGAACTTTTTCGAGATTTAATTTCTTGCCGGAAAGATTTAGAAACAGCAACCTGTTAGCTTTATTCCACGGACAATCTGTTATTTTCGATTCTATATTGAAAACATTTTTGCCTTCCGGTTCTTTATAATTGAAATTGAAATAATTCAACATTTCATCTATCCTTACAGCATCAGGCGGCACTTTGCTATTTTGATTAATAAACCTGCGAATGTTGCTATAGGATGCTTTGTCTATCCGCATCGCAAACCCTGTACTATTATTTATATTACTTTTAATAAATTCATTTTCTACAAGGTTACTATAACTTTCATCCCTATAATATGCGGTAGGATAAATGTGCCCTTCCGATCCCATTGTAAGTGAAACTAATTTTGGCTTTTTTGTGCTAACGTTTGTAGAAAGCATTTTCAAAGTTATCTCCTGGTACACGTCACTTTTTACTCTTAATGCCTTTGTCTCGAATCCTTCAGAACTTAAGATTAAGGAATCAAATAAATTTGTGCTGGGAATACCAAAACCTCCACTGATGCCGCTATAAAAAATAGAGCGGGTTAAAGGCATAAAAATTTTCACATTTTGTATGGGCTGATTTTTTTCATCCTTTACTTCGCCCCTTATATAATATTGACCTGATGCATGAAGAATCCATGTCAATAAACAGAAAGTAAGGTAAACTTTTTGCAATAGGTTTATTTTGAAAGATAAAGTCTTCGCATGAAGACACAAAGCGATTTGAAAACTACTTATAAAATATATAGATATAAGCTTAAACTAATTGATAGATCTCTTTAATATTTCTTCCCAACCCATCGTAATCAAGCCCATAGCCAAGAACAAATTTATCAGGAATTGTAA
>DASYOM010000062.1:0-10856 GCA_036007765.1 Chitinophagaceae bacterium
GTGTATAACATTGGCCTGAAGTGACGCCACCTTTTAATTGAGACTACGCATATACTCAATTGTAATTGTGTTTCTAAAACTGTACCTGATCAAATTGCAAATACAGGTTTGCAATTTATTTTTTGAAGATTACTGCATTGGCATTAGTGGTAAATAATTACATTATTCTGGACCGCTTTTAATGATTTCGCCCAATATATAATTTAGTGAAGTCATTGAAAAAGCTGCTTCAGCTTTTTGGAGCAGCTTTCAATTCTTCAATACTATTTAGTTAAATTTTGCAGCAACATATTCCACCAGTTTTTCATCACTCATTTTATTAGAAGTGCTTTCATTGGTAACAGTATTTTTAAACTGCGCCGTTTCTTCCATGTAATGCATTAGCTGTTCCTGTGCAGTACCCGTACCCGTTAGATGTACTTCTTCAGCATTTTGCATGTGGGCGAGTATTTCTTTAAAATATTTATGCTGCAATGTTTTTTCATCATTGTGTGCATTTTTTTCGCTGGTATTGAATTCTGCACCTGCATTTTCAAGATGGCCAAGCACACTAAAATTCTGTGCTTCTGCATCTAACTTACCCACAACAGTAGCATGATGATTATCCATCCATACACCAAATTGTTTTTTGTTCTTTTGAGACATAATATTTTTTTTACTGCAAGATAGCTAAAACCGTAACTCGAATACAAGGAAAAATATTCCTGGCTCTTCTCTTTTTTTAAGGGCTTGAAATACTTCATTCGCAGTTTCTGGCATTGTAATAGAATTTTAGTACCCTGTTGCATTCATTTTTTTACTTTTTTATAATAATGACGAAATTTTAATAATCGCATAGATTTTACAATTTATTTTAAAAGAGGTATTTCGTGCAGGAATGTATAACGCGTTATTATGGCAAAGAAATAAATACTTTTAATGAAATTTTAATAGTAATGAAGCGATTGTTAGTTGCAATACTTCCATTGTGTATGGTTGCCTGCATGCCCCTCTATATATCAAAAACATATTATGGTGAGCCATGGAAGTTGCAGAATATCCCCGGTAAAATAGAATGCGAATTTTATGACAAAGGTGGTGAAGCTGTTGCATACCATGATGCAGACAGCATCAATAATGGGAGCGGCAAACTCAACCCTGCCAATGGAAATTACCTGAATGAATTCAGGATGAAAGAAGGGGTGGATATTTCCTATACAAAAACCAATAACGTTGATAATAATCCATTCAATAAACGTGAGCCTTCGATGAAACAATTGTATGTGGGATGGACACAACCGGGTGAATGGATTCGCTACACGGTAAAAGTAAAAGAAGCCGGCAATTACCGCGTAGCATTAATGTACACAGCCAATGGCGATGGCTCGATTTCAATTGATATAGATAACATGCAGGCTGCAGGCCCATCAAAAATTTCCTCAACTCATAATGACGCGGATACAGTTGCATGGCGCCAGTGGCATCACTGGAACAAGGTTGATTCATTAACCACTATCCAGTTGAAAAAAGGATTGCATCTTCTTACATTGCATGTTGTTGAAAATGGAAATATGAATTTTGATTACTTAGAATTTGTGAAGGAATGATTATATTAAGATGATGCACATTCATCTGCACGCCGCCATGGTTCGTACCTCTCAAACCGTCTTTTATTTCTTATACCGACACCAATTAATAAAGAGTAAGATTTGCCTGCCCTATATGTTTTTAGAAAAAATTAATAATGTGGGATGCTTAGTTTATAATGGTTGAGGTTCTGTTATACGGCACAAGAGAGACGCCTGCGCCATGAACTTTTTTTAAATTGATAGATAGAGGAAAGAACCTTGCGCCAGAAGAGGGAACATCTTGTAGGGTTGTGAGAATCTCAAATTTGCTGGATCATTCGGTAGTTATGGTTTGTTCTCAATCGGGTTAGAAATCAAATGAAATAAATCATTTTGAAAAGCAACTATAAATATAATTTTTAAATAGATTGCAATATGAATGAGCACTCCCACACATTTCGAACGATGATGATACAGAGAGCATTTATATGTATAAATTTCATCTTGCTATTTACAAGCTGTCGGTTTTTAAATAATAGAAGTGACCTAAAGCTGCATCCTGATTCCAACACAATATATCAATACTCACTTGTAAAAACTTTTATAAAAAAATGGAAATATATTGATACCCATATCGTCTATGATACGGTAAGAATTAATTTTTCAATGCAAAAGATTGCTGAAGTTGATACTGCGATTACTTTTAGAATAAGTTTCAACAAGTTTGTATTGCGTGGCGGGGTTCATTATTCAGGAAATTCTTTACGTGCCAAAACAATAAATGTAATTATGAAGGATAGTGTAGATATTAAACAGATATCAAATAATAATGAAACCGTGGGGGTTCATTATGTAAGAGATTCCTTACACGCCAAATTAATAAATGTAATAATGAGCGATAGTGGAAATGTAAAGCAGGTATCAAATACTAATGAATTATTGCAGGATATTAGTAATGATGTATCCACACAAAACTATATGCGAGGGGCAATACAAGATTACTTTAGTGTTAATGGCGTAGAAGATATTTTTACGCAAATCTTTGCCTTATTACCAGTAAAGAAAGTGAATGAAAAAGATATTTGGGGTCGCAACATAATTTTGATAGCCAAAGCTCCGGTGAGCGTTAGTAATCTTTATACTTTGCAGTACCTTAATGATGATACGGCTACGATCAATATACAATCTTTTATTTCGGCAAGGCAATCGTACGGCGATGTCACTTTTTCAAAAGGCAAAAAGGAAGGTTATGCAAAGCTCAGCTACTCCACAGGCATGCCCTTTCATTTTGAAACATTATCGGGTACTGTTACTGCAACAAAATATTATGAAGTAACAGATAGTATTTGTACTGTTGTGAACTTAGAATCTCAGTACGTAATTAGTCCCCGGGCTTCTTCATCTCACTAAATTACCAGTAAAGCTAAAAAATAATAGTTCCTTATACGCAGACTAACGCAGACGCATAGGGCAAAAGATGCCTCTTTATTTTTTTAAAAGAATTGCTTTAACTGTCTGGGAATATTTGAGGACGCCTGACAGGAAAAAGGAAACAGAAAGATGAAACTATTTTCTTATCCTGATTGCGTTAGGCTGAATGACAGTAAAAGATTTTATCAATTCGTCATTATGTTTAACCAACATTTTCAAAGCTATCTCTGCTTTTAAAGCAGGTTTGTATCCTTCAAGTCTTATAAGAATTACTCCATAGTGAGCATTCTTTAAACGAAAAACCAATTCGCCAAAATCTTTATCTTGTGTAAGTAATATTCTTTCATCAGCATTTGCCATTGCAAGAATAAATTCATCATCTGCGCCCTGTTTGTTTCTAAAATATAAATAACATCAAAGCCATTACTGCGTAATAGATCTACTATTGGTTTGTCTATTCCTTCATCAGCTAACAAATTCATAAAGAAACAGGATAAATATTTTCTCCTTTTAAAGATTGGGCAGCAAACGCAAGGGCAGCTTTAATGTTTTCTTTTGTAATGTGCGGATGAGAAAACAAAATGTTTTCTTCCGTTTCGCCGGAAGATAGTTTTTCGAGAAGTAATTCAACTGTAATACGGGTGCCTTTTATAACAGGTTTGCCTATCATAATTTTTGGATTAATTTCATTGGGTTATAACTTTCTGTTGGCTGTTCCAAAGGAATGGATATCCGTTTGTAATTGCCAGGCTATAAAAAATTAAGCCATGATATTTTGTTGATTTCTTAACCGGCTAAAAAACTAAAGTTTAGAATAAGCGCAGGAATAAGTTTATCCCTCTAAAGAATTCTGGCAACAAATATGTATTGCAATAACAAATGTCAAACGCCTTCAATTCCCTGCCGCTTGTTTCTGTTGTGATCACTACGTATAACTATGCTGCTTATTTACCTCGGGCAATTGATAGTGTTCTAATGCAAACATATCCGAATGTCGAGGTGATTATTATTGACGACGGCTCCACAGACGATGCGGCATCAAGTATCCCAAACCATGCATCAGTAAAATATTTTTACCAGGAAAACCGCGGCATCTCAGCGGCGCGGAATCATGGCATCAAAAGATCAAAAGGCAAATACGTTGTCTTTTTGGATGCTGACGATTGGCTGGAACCGGATGCCATTGAAAATAATTTAGCCGTGCTCATTCATCACCCAACTGTCGCATTTATTTCAGGCAATTATTATTTTTTTCGTGTGGAAACAGGCTTGGTTGATGGGATAAAAGTTTCTGTACACGATAATCATTACATCCATTTTTTGAAAAGCAATTATATCGGGATGATTGCGGCAGTTTTATTTCAAAAATGGGTGCTGAAAGAAATTCAGTTTGATGAAAACCTTGAAGCTTGTGAAGATTATGATCTCTATTTAAACATAACAAGAAAATACGAGGTAATGCATCATGAGAAATTTATTGCCACTTATTATTTTCACAACAAAGGCCTGTCGCATAACTACCAATCAATGATGAATTCCATTGCCGCAGTAATGCATAAGCAATCCGTCAACTTACATTTGGCTGAAGAAAAACAAGCTTATGAAATCGGATTGCAGCAGTGGAAAGATTATCATTCGCTGCTTATCGAAAACATGCTAAAAGATATTAAATAACGTCAAAACTTTTTTTATTTTGTCTTGTTATAAATCCTGCTGAAAAGTTTGCAAAACGATTTGTATAGTTGCTAATGAAACAAAATCTCCACCTCCAAAATTCGCCGGCCGGCGTAATAACCCTGATGTATCATCGGGTTGAAAAGGTTGATACCAATCCATGGGGCATCTGTGTTTCACCGCAAAACTTCGAAAAGCAAATCTGTTTCCTGAAAGAAAATTTTAATGTTATTAGTGTTGCTGAATTAGTAGTGGCGATTGCGTCAGGTAAGTTCACAGACAATAGCGTCTGTATTACTTTTGACGATGGTTATGCAGACAATTATCTTCATGCAAAACCCATTCTTGAAAAATATAACTGTGCAGCGGCTTTTTTTATCGCGACGGCTTTTATCAATAAAACAAAGCCTTTTTGGTGGGATGAACTCGAAATGATTTTTCTTCATTCAAAAAAATTACCCGCGGAATTAAATTTACGTATCGGTAACGAAAACCTGAGTTATCAATTGAACGAAAATGAACTTACCAAACAACAATGGCTGCAACATAAAAAATGGAAATGGCACCAGGTACCGCCAACTGACCGGTGTAAAATATTTTTATCCATCTGGGAAAAATTAATACCGCTAACTTCTAAAAAAATAGCGATGGTAATAAACGAATTAAAACAATGGTCTTGCTTTGATGCCCGGGAACATCCGTCACGCCTGCCGATGAATGCTGAGCAATTGTATGAGCTTTCCAAAAACGATTTATTCACTCTTGCGAGACATACACATACGCATTGCGATTTAGGTCAGCAGAAAAAACAAATTCAGCTTAAAGAAATTGCGGCGTGTAAAACCTTTTTATATAATAAGTTTGAGGTTGAAAGCCTGTATTTTTCGTATCCTTTCGGCAGGTATAACCTTGATACAATTCAACTCGTAAAGGAATTACAGCTCACCGCGTGTTTCACTACTGAATCAGTGCCGGTCAATAAAGAATCAAATAAATTTTTATTGGGAAGATACCAGCCTTTCAACTGGAACGAAAGCACATTTAAAAAACACCTGGATCAATGGATTTACCATAGCGGCAAATAATTTGATATAGAAAGTTCAACAATGATCAAAGAAGTTCTTCTGAAAAATAAACCATCTTTCATACTTAAAACACCTGTGTTAAGTGAAAGCGCTTACCTGCGTTATTTCACCTTCTTTTATTTGTACGTTATGCAGGGTATTCCCGCGGGCTTTGCCATAACGGCACTGGCAAATTATCTTATTGGTAAAAATGTTTCCTCCGAAAGAGTAGGAACATTTATTGCCGTTGTTGGCTTGCCATGGATATTGCAGTTTGTTTGGGGGCCTCTCATTGACCGCTTTCAGTATTCAAGCATGGGCAACCGCAAACACTGGATTGTGTTTTCGCAATGGGCAACTATCCTGGTAACGACAGGTTTGTACATGATTCAAAAACCTGAAGCAAGCCTGCCGTTGTTAAGTGGAATATTTTTTACTAACAGCATATTTGCTTCCATACAGGTTGCCAGTGTTGATGCTATGGCTATCACGATTGCGCCGCCTGATGAGCGCGGCCGGATGAATGGCTATATGCGTGGCGGTTTGTTATTAGGTGTTGCATTTAGCTCCACCGTTTTTTCAATTATGTTGCACAGCTATTCATTTCAAACAACAGCAATTGTGCAAACTATTACACTTGGTTTTTTTTCAGTGTTATTCTTTTTTACAAGGCTTGAAAGAAGTAACACACTGTTGCCTTCTGCAAAAAAGATGGATGATCGCAAAACAAACAGCGAAGGAAATCCATCCTTTAAAACAGTATTTAAAAATGTATATAGAGGAATAGTTGCGAAAAAAAGTTTGCAATATCTTTTTCTTATTGCGCTTATTTATTTCTGTTCAAGTGTATTCATTCGTTCTTACACGTATCATCTCATCAATGTGATGAAATGGCCCGATAAACAAGTATCCTTGCTGCAAGGTGGTTGGGGCAGCATAGTAACTTTTATTGCAATTATTTTCGCGGGACGTACCTCAGACAAACTCGGCCATAAATCTATGCAGGTAATTGTGATGTGGTGCGTCTGTATTTTTTTATTGGTGCTTAATGCAACGAACTTTTTATGGACGTATCAATATTATTCAGGTACCGCATTGGTGCTTTGGAACCTGGCAGATCCTTTACTTAGCGTTGCTATCTTCCCGATTTTAATGGGCTTATGTGTGAAGAAAGTTGAAGGTTCGCAATTCACTACCTATCTCGCTTTAATTAATCTTTGCGATGTGTTGGGTTCTTATGTTACCGGCTGGAGCCTGACCGTGATCACAGCGCCAACGCTCAGTCTAATTTGCGGCCTGAGCTTACTTACCGTTTTAATCATTATAAAATTTCGCAAACATTACGGCGTCATCCCTTCTATATAATGCAATTATGAAGACTGCAGCTTTGCTTTAAAATCGTCAATCAATTTTTTTATATCTTGATTTACATTGATTGATCGTGAAAAATATTCTTCCAAAAATTCAAGATAAAACAACCGTACCTTTTTATAAAGCACTTTATCATTCGCAGCCGATGCCATTGAATCCGGGCGTTTACGATATAGATTGTTTGCAGCCGCAGAGATGTAAATAATTTCTTTTGAATAGACTTTGCTTAAAAAAGCCTGGTCTTCATATAATTGATAAATGCCGGAAAATCTTTCTTCGAAACCACCGCTACGTGTCAGCGCTTCATCGCTGATAATAATACCGGACGGACAAGGAGGCTGGCCCGCACCCAGCGGATACAACAGTTTCATCAATTCAGCTGGTTGGTAAATACCCTGTGGCGCACCTATTTCAACCAGCTCATTTTTAGCATCCGCATCTTTCCAGCTATACCAAAAGCAAGAAGCTTCGCAGATCATAGTCACCCGGGGAAAGCGATAAAAAATATCCAATTGATGCTGCAACTTTTCCGGTAGCCAAAAATCATCCGCATCCAAAAAAGCAATCATTTCACCTTGCGCATGTTGAATGCCTGTATTGCGGCTAACTGTCAGGCCCCTGTTCACACGGCCATCATGCTGCACATAAAAAATACGCCCCGGAAATTTTGAAGCGTACGATTTTGCAATGGCAGTATCTTCTTTCAGTGAGCCGTCATCGATTAAAATAATCTCCCAATTGGTGTACGTTTGATGCAGCACACTTTTAATGGCTTCATCAAGCCATGCGCCTGCATTGTAAAACGGAATGATGACAGAAACTAATGGTGTGTTGTTCATAACAAATCAGCAAGCTTATATAACAAGAAACGTGCGAAACTGTTTAGCTCCAGGCCAGGTTGATAGTGGAATCAAAGGATTAGTTGATTTAAGTTACAGTTAGTATTCAATGGCACAAGTACGCCAGGCGACTGCTGGACTGAATACTTGCTCAAAGTAAGGGGATAATATTCCGCCAGTGTAGGCGTTCCACTTTTGCATCTTTTAAATCACGAAACCTGTAACGCCCCCGCCTGGTCTCCCGACCAGCGGGAGTATGGAGCCACACTTATTAATCTGAAAAGTGTTTCAACATTCCAAAATCGTTTGTGCCATCAATATAAAATCTCGCTGAAGAATAATGATAATCTTCCGGTACTTCACATAACCCTGCCCGTACAGGATTGTAGTGAATGTATTCTAACTTTTGGATAAACATCTTTTTATTAGGCAGTTCAATACTCAACGGTTCTCTTTTCCATACCTGGTAATCCCGATCATATTTATTTACTTTAAACGATGCATGCAAATCTTTATCATCTTCAACAAGGGAAAGTAATAATTGTCGTGCAGTGAATTTCATAAACGATGCCTGATTTTGTGTTGGCGTGAAACTCTGTAAGGGCTGCCAGATGAGATGAATGTGATTGTTCATAATAACGAACGCATTTAATTCTATTCTGTTTTTACTAACCAGGTTTTGCAAACTGCCAATTATTATATCCTTGTAATTATCATTTGCAAGTACGGGCTTCCATTCATTAATTGTAGCTGTAAAATAATTTGCAGGATAGTGTAAATATTCTTCCTTCATTTTACTAATCTATAAAATTAATTGGAAGATATTTTATAAAGGTTAGGTTAGATGCATTATGATGGTTTCGCCGTTGGCCGGAGACCAAACGGCGGCTCTCACGATTGGTAGGGTTGGGCTTCTGAGAGGAACAAGCACCTACGAAGGCTGAAAATCTATAAAATTAATTAGAAGATATTTTATAAAGGTTAGGTTAGATGCATTATGATGGTTTCGCCGTTGGTCGGAGACCAGACGGCGGCTCTCACGAGTGGTAGGGTTGGGCTTCTGAGAGGAACAAGCACCTACGAAGGCTAATCAGCGGATTTGTATAGATACAAATCCGGGTTTGAAGTTTTTAAAAAGTAAACCAGGCTATCATTCACTGCAAAAAGAACACCTTGCCCCGCCTTTCCATCAGTAATCCCGGCAGCTTTTTCCCAGTTTGTAATATTGCCTGCGGTATGGTATACATCTGTACCATCACTGATTAACGCGCTATTGTAGCCCCAAAAATACAATGGCCCCTGACCTGCTTTAAGGCTAAGTCCTACCGTGGAATCAACAAGATGCCAGCTTGATCCCTTATCAGTTGTCGTAATTAGTCGGTTGTTAGCCCCTATGGCATATGCGGTGTCGTTGGGTTGCATGAAGAAGTCAGCGCCTGACCAACCGTAACCGACCTTTGATTTGGTATAGGATAGGCCTGCATCATTTGAAACATCCAGATAGTCTACACTGCCTCCTACCCAAACCCTGCCATCTTGCATAGCATAGAGATAGGCTCCTGGTTGTGTGCAACCTGCGCAAGGGATGCTCCAGGTCTTACCACCGTCTGAAGATTTATATACGCCATTATCTGACGCAGCATATCCAGTGCCTGAATCAATAAAGTCAATGTCTAAAAACCTCGCGCCAGTAATTGTTATTTTAGTCCAGCCCGGTGTGAGTGTATCTGTCACGCCTGCCGGTGGTGTTATGACTGGCACTGAGTCCTTCACAGGAATGGAATCGGTGGACGAAGGTGGCGGGGAAGTGACGGATTCTTTTTTGGTGCAGCAGGTTAGCACCATCATTAAAACCAGAATATTAAATGCTACAGCTCTGCTCATAATAAGTTTTTGCAATTTAAAACGAAAATTTGGCTTTTAAATTTTCTCTGCAGTTGCTTTCTCGTTCCACTTCTTCTAGTCCTCGTTTGCAGAGCGGATTAATTCTACGGCTAGAAAGCAAACTCAATCTCTACAGTAGTTAAAAGGATTAACGATAATATCCCTATATTCTTTTCGTGAAAAATATCTATCCAATGTATAACGGTAAATTATGTACCCACACTTACTAATCAGAAAAGTGTTAGCCAGGCAAAAGGCCATCTGAAACATCAACGGCGGTGAGAATTTATATTGATTTAATCATCAAATGGGTGAATGTTATTGATGTCATCTAGAATACCTTTCTCTTGAGTACGTTCAGCTAACCGAAGTTCAACGCATTTGCTATTGTCTTTCCATTTAAATTCCATGTTTATAGAAACATTCAATAAAACCTTTTTGTCCAAATCGGTTTCCTTAGCCTCGTTTAATACTTCCTCTTTCACCTTTTCATTCTGATATAAATCTGTAACAGAAGCATAAATGTTATACTCTTCGGAAATTCTTTCTAATCCATATAATTCTTGTTGACTTGCTGGAACTTCTTTAAACACTAAAAACGGCATGTCAGTTTTTCTAAGTATGTAAATGGACCTATTATGAACACCTGAAGAAGGCAAAATTAATTTTTCAAATTGTATAGCTTGGTTTTGTGTCCCAAAGCAAATCATTATAAATTCTTCCCCAATTTTTAAATTATTTATTACTTTATCCAATTGCTTTACTTCAATCAAATAACTTGAAGTAGATTTCATCATAAATATTTCTTGAACGCCACGTCTAACTTTCTTTGTCAAGCTTTCGCCTAGATATGTATCATAATTAAGGTGGGTAACCAAACTGTCATCCGCAAACGCTGATTTATTAATTCTGACTAACGTTTTATAAGCCGCTGAGTTGCAGCCCCAATTCATCAGTGTTTATATCAAACTTATGAATTAGTTTTTTCATTTCCTGCACTTTTCTTTTCCGTTTCTGATCCAGAAACTCATAATCGCTTAGAGGTT
>DASYOM010000063.1:0-17931 GCA_036007765.1 Chitinophagaceae bacterium
TTCATAATTGTTGAAAATCAATGAATTAAAAAATTCAAAGCTTTCAAAAATTCAAATCGTTTCCAAGTCAAAATATCCCCAAACTCAATACAGACAATATTTTCAAAGAACTTATTTTTATAACATCAAAACGCTAATGTAAACGGGTATTCTATCATTATCAACATTCTTCTGCAATATCATGTACCTTTATTACACGGGGATTGTTGGCTATTAACATTACGATTAAAACACATGAAATTTGAAGCTATCACAATTAAGGATATTGCTAAAAAACTTTCCTTGTCCACATCCACGGTATCAAGAGCGTTAAGAGATAGCTATGAAATCAGTTCGGAAACCAAACAAATGGTTCTGGATTGTGCAGAGAAATTAAACTATCATCCGAACCCTATCGCAAAAAGTCTGCGTGACAGAAAAAGCGGCTCTATTGGCGTAATCGTTTGTGAAATTGCAAACAGTTTTTTCTCACAGGTGATAAATGGAATAGAGTCAATTGCATATGAAAGAGGATACAATATCATTATATCGCAAAGCCATGAATCGTATGAACGTGAAGTTATCAATTCAAAGTATCTTGCTTCGCGCTCAGTCGACGGAATGTTGATTTCATTATCAACAGAAACAAATGATCTTAACCATTTGGAATTTCTTCATAATAAAGGGTTACCGTTGGTTTTTTTTGATCGAGTGACAAATGCTATTCCAACTTACCAGGTCACAGTAAATAATTACAAGGGCGCCTATGCAGCGACAGATCATTTGATAAAGAATGGATTCAAATCCATTGCTACCCTTACGAACTCCGCGTATCTTTCCATCACTCATGAGAGACTAAGGGGATATAAAGCAGCACTTGAAGCAAATGACATACCAGTAAAAGACTCGTATATACGACATTGTTTCTACGGAGGAATGATTTTTTCGGAAATCGAAGATGCCTTAGATCAATTGCTCGAATTAAAAGAAAAACCCGATGCAATCTTTGCTACAAGTGACAAATTAACAACTGGATGCCTGAAGTATCTTAACAATAAGGGTATCTCAGTACCTGCTGAAATTGCTATAGTGGGTTTTTCCAATTCTGAACTGGCAGAACTGGTAAGACCCTCTCTTACCGTCGTTCGTCAACCCGCGTTTGAAATCGGAAAGTGCGCCATCGAGTTATTGTTGTCTCTGATTGAAAGCAAACGAAAAATCACAACTTTTGATAAAATAATACTGGAACCCGAACTATTGATCAGGGAATCTTCTATGCCGACAAACCGAAAATTATCTTTATTGTAACTTCCTGCCTACATCTGTTAAATACAGCAGGTTTGAAATAAACTATAGTAGAAGATAATAGGATTTCGAAATTAAAGAATGCCGGGCATGGCAGCTAAGGGCGCAGAAGTGGACAACCTTTGAACATTTTTATTAAAGATTTATTGAAACTCAAATGCTATAAGTTTAATTTATGCCTGATTAGCTGCAATGTGGGCTAAGTTCTGACGAGCGTAATCCAATTGAAGGGAAGTTTGGTCAGGCCAAAGTAGCTTACGGATTGAATAAAATAAGGGCTAAACTAGGTGCCACCAGTTCTTAATGAATTGCTGCTATAGCTTCCTTCCGGCGTTTATACTGCTTCTCCCAGCATTACGATCATTTTTGTTTTCGCCGCTCTTTGTCTTATAGCTTGCTTCGGCACATTTCGGCGATGACCACCACTCTTTGGCTTTTTCCACTGAAGGAAATTCTAAACTACCATCTGAGGATTCCAGTCGCCTTCAAGACATTCAGTTTCGGCGCCACGTATCACAAATTTCCCATCATGCGCTGCGATAGCGGCGGGAGTGAGTTTCTTATATTCCTCTTACTCTTCATTATCTTCTATTTTTATTTCAACGATTACATAATCAGGCATAAATAAAGTTTTTGAAATTTGTTTTCTAAAAATGAGAAGATAATAATTTGAGAGTACTGGAAAATTTATCTGTAAACGTTTTTTCGATTCCCTTCTTCAATTATACTAATAAGTAATTTTTTATTTCTACAGCATATAGAATACGGTAATCTCCATAATGATACCTGTAAACATTTTTGGAATCCGCAATTTAATGCTACCGGGCGGATGAGGCTCATCGCCAGTTCATTAATACGGCTTTGCAGTTTGAGAGAATCTCTGGTGGGAGCTTTGGCTAGAAATTTTAGCGCTTTTTTTTCGATTACTATCCGATAGCTCATTAATACCGTGTTTTTTTTGAAGTAATTTCTTTGCGTCTTCCCAGTCAATGAATTCACCGGTATTTAAAGCTTCTCTTACTTTAGTTCTATCTATCGCATCTTCCATTATATCCGCATGTCCGACCAAATCTATCTCCGCCTTATTTTTAAAAATAAATTTTACGCCTTTTATTCTTGTGTTTTGCATAAAACAAATATAATAAAATCAGGTTAGTGAATCTATAATTAGTATCCTATTTAAAACTTTCTTTCAGCGTCACCGTCCTGTTAAATACCAGCGCTCCCGGTTTTGATTCCTCATCTAAAAAAAAATATCCATTACGGATAAACTGGTAATGGCTACCAATATTTGCATTTTGCAGATGTGGTTCGATGTACGCTTTTTCAATAATCCGTAATGAATGAGGATTGATGTAATCCTTAAAATCGCCTTCTACATTTGCGGGATTTTCCACCGTAAACAGTCGCTCATACAACCGTACCTCAGCCGTAGCCGCGTGTGACAGGCTCACCCAATGTATGGTGCCTTTTACTTTCAGCCCGCTTGTATCATTTCCGCTTTTACTTTCAGGTATGTAAGTGCAATGTATCTCACTAACATTGCCTTGCTCATCTTTTTTAAAACTATCGCACCTTACAATGTAGGCGCTTTTTAATCTTACCATCAGCCCCGGAGAAAGCCTAAACCATTTCTTAACGGGCACTTCCATAAAATCTTCCCTTTCAATCCACAATTCTTTTGAAAAAAGAACCGGCCTTGTATTGGAAGGATCGTTGGGCAAATTTTCTATAATTAATTCTTCGATTTTATTCTCTTCATAATTATCAATAATTAATTTAACGGGGTGTAATACTGCCATAACTCTATGAGCAGTTTCATTCAATTCTTCTCTTAAGCAAAACTCAAGAAGGCTTATTTCAATTAAATTATCACGCTTTGCGACACCAATTTTATTACAAAATGTTCTTATACTGGAGGGTGTGAAACCTTTCCTTCTAAGCGCAGATATTGTGGGCATGCGGGGATCGTCCCAGCCTTGTACATATCCTTCATTTACAAGCTGCAGCAATCTTCGTTTACTCATGACCGTATAAGTCATATTCAATCGTGCAAATTCATATTGGCGTGATGGGAAAATTTCGAGCTTTTCTATAAACCAGTCATACAATGGCCTGTGAGGTATGAACTCGAGCGTACAAATGCTGTGCGTGATATTTTCGATGCTGTCACTTTGACCATGTGCAAAATCATACATTGGATAAATGCACCATTTATCCTCTGAACGATGATGATGCGCATGCTTAATACGATACATGATGGGGTCACGCATATGCATATTCGGCGCAGTCATATCAATTTTTGCACGAAGCACTTTTGATCCGTCTTCGAATTCCCCATTCTTCATCTTTTCAAAAAGCATTGCATTTTCTTCAACGCTCCTGCCCCTGTATTCATTCTCTCTTCCCGGTTCTGTAGGTGTTCCTTTTTCTAAAGCAATTTTTTCAGGATTGCTATCGTCAACATATGCGAAGCCCTTGCGAATAAGTTTTACTGCAAGATTGTATAATTCATCAAAATAGTCGCTGGTATAAAATTCATTCACCCAATCAAAGCCAAGCCACTTTACATCATACTTGATACTGTCAACATATTCTGTTTCTTCCGTTATAGGATTCGTGTCATCAAAGCGCAGATTTGTTGCTCCGTTATATTTTTTAGCAAGGCCGAAATTCAGGCAAATACTTTTTGCATGACCTATGTGTAGGTAACCATTGGGCTCGGGAGGAAACCTTGTGAGAATATTTATAAATTTTCCTTTACTGATATCTTCTTCAACTATCTCTTCGAGAAAATTCAGGCTTTTTTCTTCAGTCATTTTATTGGCTTCGCCTAACTCCTCTCCTTTGGAGAGGAACGAGATTTGTTTAATACTCCATGTTACCTGAACATTGAATATTGATCATTGAATATTGTTTGTTGTATTTTTTACTAACGTTTAAGTTTTACGCATACCTGATAACTGATAACTACAATCTTAATTCATTTCCATAGCAATAATCTCTGCAATATCCATCACTCTTACTTCATCTTCTTTTTCATTTAGCTTAACCCCGTCAGTAAGCATCGTATTGCAAAACGGGCAGGCTGCAGCGATTATTCCTGCGCCTGTTTCAAGAGCCTGTCTCGTTCTTTCATTATTTATTCTTATATCTCCCTTTTCCTCTTCCTTCCACATTTGCGCACCACCCGCCCCGCAACACAATCCATTGCTTTTACAACGCTTCATTTCTACAAGCGCAATGTCGAGGGATTCTAAAACTTTTCTTGGCGCTTCATAAATATTATTTGCCCTCCCCAGGTAACAGCTATCATGATATGTAATTTTTTTTCCTTTGAAGCTTCCTTCCTCTTTCATTTTTATTTTACCATCGTCTATCAGTTGCTGCAAAAATGTTGAATGATGTATTACCTCGTAATTACCACCTAATTCAGGATATTCATTCTTCAAAATATTAAAACAATGAGGGCAGGCAGTCACGATTTTTTTAATGCCATATCCATTAAGCACCTCTACATTCTGGTAAGCCATCATCTGGAACATGAATTCATTTCCTGCACGCCTTGCCGGATCGCCTGTACACATTTCTTCTTTCCCCAAAATTGCGTAATTGATACCAGCTTTGTCAAGAATAATTGCAAACGCTTTTGTAATTTTTTGTGCCCTTTGATCAAAACTGCCTGCACAACCTACCCAAAACAAAATTTCCGGTACTTTATTCTCCGCCATCATTTCTGCCATGGTTGGTACATGCATAAATTATTGATTTAACTGAGCTAAAATACAACAAACAATTTTGATGATTGTTAGCATGTTCCATAGTTTAAAACTTATTTTTGCCGCTGTTTTAGAATTAATCTATTTGATACAAAAATTAAAAAACTGGGAACACTGGCCGTTCAAAATTCTATATGCACCAATTGCTCCTGTATGGCTTTGGTACATAATACGCTCACGTGCCGTTTGGTTTTTTACCCCAAGTAATCCACTTCTTACTTTTGGAGGAATGGAAGGTGAGCCAAAAAAGGAAATGCATGATTTGCTTCCTCCCAATTTGTGCCCTCCTTTTTTCAACGTTCAGCCATCAGAAAATTTTGAAAAAATATTGGAAAGAATATCTGCTAAAAAAATTCATTTTCCTCTTATTGTAAAACCTGAAGTTGGAGGCCAGGGAATTTTATTTAGAAAAATTGATACCAAAGAACAATTAAAAATTTATCATGAAAAAATCCCGGTTGAATATTTCGTGCAGGAATTAATTCACTATCCTTTAGAGGTAAGCCTTTTTTATTATCGTCATCCCAGAGAGGCAACCGGGACTATATCAGGATTTCTAGAAAAAGTGCCGATGCAGGTAATAGGTGATGGGAAACATACTTTGGAAGAGCTTATTTTAATGAACTCCAAATCAAAAAAGAAAATTGAGGAGTTGCAATTAAAGCATGCAAACAACTTTCCTATTATATTGCCTGAAGGTCAAAAATATATGTTAAGTTATGCCGCCAATCACAACCGGGGCGCAAGCTTTATAGACTTAAAAGATGAGATTGACGACCAGCTAATAAATTTACTGGACGGCATCAGTCATAAAAACGATTTTTTTTATGGGCGCTACGATATAATGTGCACTTCAATTAGAGAATTAAAACAAGGAAAAAACTTTGTAATACTGGAATATAATGGCTGCGGTGCAGAACCTAATCATTTTTATGATACAGGCTACACCCTTATAAATGCCTGGAAAGAAATTTTGAAACATTGGAAAATACTTTATAGTATAAGCAGGCAGAAATATAAAGACGGAGTAAAATATTGGCCGCTTATAAAAGGCATCCGGTTCAGGTTAGCAACAAAAAAACATTATAAAATAATTAAGGCTGCAGATAGGATTATACCATAAATATTAGTCATCTTTCTATTCAAAATAAAACCATGCTATCAAAGATTTTTTTATTATTCCTGCTTTTTATCGGCGTACAAACTTCTGCCCAAAAATATACCGCGGAAGATGCAGGAAGCAAAGTTCATTTCACCATAAAAAACTTTGGAATTAAAACAGGCGGAGATCTCTCAGGGGTAAAGGGTGACATATTTTTTTTCACCAGCGATCTTGCTGCATGTCGCGTCAACGTATCGGTTGATGCATCTACTGTTGATACGGATAACGGAAGCCGTGACAAGCATTTAAAGGCAGATGAATATTTTGATATTGAAAAATATCCTGTAATAACAATAACCTCAACCAAAATTGATAAGACCAATAAAACTGAAGCGGGCTATTATTATTTTACAGGCACACTTACCATGCATGGTATCACAAAAGCGATTGCTTTTCCTTTCAAAGCAGAAAAAACAAATGACACTTATCTATTTACCGGCGAATTTGAAATAGACAGGATTGACTATGGTGTTGGAGATAAAAGTGCCGTATTAAGTAATACGGTAAATGTATCTTTATCAGTATTAGCTAAAAAAGGTTAATGCAAAAATAATGGGCCTAGCAAAAGTTTTTTTTTGGGGAATGCTGGTAAGCTTTCTCGGCTCTCTTCCCCTGGGAACATTGAATGTTGCAGCTATGCAAATAAGTGTACAGGAAAGCATATCAAATGCTATTTGGTTTTCCCTGGGCTCCCTGTTAACTGAAATGATATACGTACGTATTTCCCTTGTTGGCATCAACTGGATCCGTAAACGAAAAGCACTTTTAAAATGGATGGAATGGATAACCCTCGGCATTGTGCTTGCACTTGCCACGGGCAGTTTTATTGCGGCAACACATGAGCATCATGCTAAAAATATATTGCTTAATAATAACATCCACAGATTTTTCCTTGGATTCATGCTGAGTTCTATAAGCCCTATGCAAATACCCTTTTGGTTTGGCTGGAGCACGGTATTGTTTTCAAAAAATATTTTACAACCCAAAAATTCTTTTTATAATTTATATATCGTAGGAATAGGCCTTGGGACTTTAACGGGCAATTGTGTTTTTATTTTCGGCGGTAAATATATTGTTGAGAAACTCAATACCAATCAAAGTATTTTGAACTGGGTGATTGGTGGAATATTTGCATTAACTGCGGTTATACAACTTATAAGAATCCTCATGCATAAAGATGCCATAGATAAAATGAATAAATTTCCGGGAGCTTCTACTTAATGTTTATTAGATAAAATAATAAGATTAATCAGGCAAATATTATTTATTTAAAACCACCACTTTTGTTGAGGCACTTGTGGATGTTTCAAACATCTTTTGTGCAATTTCTTTATCATGGCCATAAATATCCGTACGGAAATTAAGCAGCCCAGTATCGTCAACCCAGGCAGTATAATAAGTAATAAAGACAGGAACGGGATTTTTTACAGCAACAAATTGTTCATCGCCACTGTTCATGGCTTCATTTATTTTTTCCGGAGTCCATTTAGAATTATCTTTTAAAAGATAATTCGCAAGTTTTTCAGGATCACTCAGGCGGATGCAGCCATGGCTATATGCACGCACATCTTTACTGAAAAGGCTTTTGGCAGGTGTATCATGAAAATAAATATTAAAGCTATTCGGGAATAAGAATTTTACCTTCCCAAGTGAATTATCTCCTCCAGGCTTTTGCCTGATTTCCGGTAAAGCTTGAGTCCCGCCGGTAATCTCCATATTATGGCTTTCAAGATAACCTGCGTTTTTTGCCATAGAAGGAAGTATTTCTTTTTTTACAATACTCTCCGGTAAATTCCAATAAGGGCTAAACACAATAGTGGTGAGCTTATCAGAAAAAATAGTTGTATTATGACCATCTTTACCAACAACTATAACCATATCAAAAACCTTGCTTTTGCCATCATACATGTGCAAAATAAATTCTGGGATATTCACCAGTATCAACTTACCAGGCGGCTCCTGCGGCATCCACCGCATACGGTTCATATTAATAAGAATTTGTTTTACCCTGTCAATAGCAGGTACATTCATTTCTTTTAAAAGTGATGATGTAACCAAACCATCCTGGGTATAACCATATCTTTTTTGAAAATTTTTAATGCCTGTTTTAAGAGAGTCATTGAAGACATTTGTGGTATCCCGTTGTGGCAGATCACCAATAAGGAAAAGCATTTTTTTCATATCAAGAATTGCAGGAGATGCCTTACCGGTTTTAAATATTTTCACATCCTGTGCTATTGAAGGCCAGCCATCATTTTTAGCAATAACAAGATATTTTTCCAATTGATCTTTAAGTAATTTATATGACTCATTTATATCGGAAAAATATTTTTCGTCTTTATGTTTTTTATTCAATAGTGAATCTGCGAGATAAATAGGATCTGCTTTTTTAAAAGGAATAAATCTCTCCATCTCTTTTCTCTTTACAAATCCTTTTTCATAATTGTTGCGTGTATAATCGATAAGATTCTCCGTTAACTGGAGCTCAGTACTGATCATGGATTTATCAGCGTTGCTCACTTTAAGACTGTCCTTTGTCATAAGGTCGTCCATTCTTTTCTGTAGCTGTTTGCTTTTTGTAGCGGTATCTCCTGAATAATTTTTTAACGTCCAGAAGCCCAAAGCCTGTTCAGTTAACCCATTAGATGAAAACCACGCAAACTGGTAATTACGCGTATTGTAAAAACTACGAATACGGCGTGCGGTTGAATCCGGTATACTATTTTTAGAAATGTAATTTTCAAGATCCGAACTATCGAAAAAAAGATCATTAAAAGAATTTGATTTTGTCACACTGAAATCTCTTTTACTAATTTTTTTATCTTTTAAATTTTTAGATTCTTCAGTCTCCTTAGTTTTCTTGTCCTTACTTTGACAGGCAGCAAAAAAAATAAGAGAAATGAGGGCAAGAGTAAATATATTTTTCATAGCCGCAGTATTACAAATTGCATGCCTGCCGTTTTTGATAGTACAAGAAGCTTTAATATTAAGCCCGTTTTCTATAAATTGCAACATGCGAAAGTTTGAAGATACTTACAGGCATAAAGGTCTTAGAAAAAAATTAATAGAAACTATAAGAGAGAAAGGGATTACAGATGAAAATGTGCTGGATGCTATGATGAATATACCCCGCCACTACTTCCTTGATACAGCGCTTGATCATATAGCTTACCAGGATAGAGCGTTTCCAATACAGGAAGGGCAAACAATTTCTCAGCCATACACAGTTGCATACCAAACCCAATTGCTTGAAGTAAAGCCCTATAATAAAATCTTAGAAATAGGAACCGGCAGCGCTTATCAGGCTGCAGTATTGGCAGAACTTGGAGCACTTTTATTTACGATAGAACGACAAAAAGGATTATTTGAAAAAAATAAAAATTTCATTTTCAAATCAAAGTATCCCGCTATCAAATTTTTTTACGGAGATGGCTTCGAAGGATTGCCTACTTACGCTCCTTTTGATAAAATTCTTATAACGGCCGCTGCACCTTTTATCCCACCAAAATTATTGGAGCAATTAAAAACAGGGGGTAGAATGGTTCTACCTCTTGATGAAGATAAATTACAAAAAATGATGCGCATTACTAAAAACATTGATGGCACTTATGATGAAGAGACATTTTCTAACTTTTCTTTTGTTCCGATGTTGAAGGGGAAGAATTGACGAAGGCTATAATATTGTATTTTAATTGCCAAGTGTAAGGCATTTTTTGAAAAGAAATATTCAAAAGTTTTCTCCTTAGGAAACATTTATAAGAATGTTTGTTGCTTGCTGCTGCCTCAGCTTTTTTGCCGGCGCAAGTATCAACTCGAACCCAACATGAATATGGCAAAGCAATTACATCCGGGGGAATTATTGATTTGTCCTGTATAAAATTAAACCCCAATATAAAAAAGGAGATGGTGTATTGGAAATGTAATCAGCTAATCATTAAAATAAATACACCCCAGATCTAATTTTCTAAAAGTAGCATTATTAAAAGGCCTTTTATGCTGCGCCTTTACAATTGCTTTATCATATTGCTCATAATAATCTAACCAGCGCATACCGGCATCCCCGTTTAACCGGAGTCAAACTTTTATCCGGCGCCAAAATTATTAAAGTTCCTTATATTCAATTGTATGCATTAGTGTAAATATTTACTTTTCAAATATTGAACCCATTTCCATTTTTCAGCAGTTGAAAAATCTCTCTTTATTCTTAAAATACCTGGACATCTACGCCGATACCATTTAATATGCTATAAATAATTTTACCATCTTCAAACTTTACCCCATCCCCCACATCTTCTGAAAGCAATAGAGGGCCATCCATATCAACATAATCCATTAAAGGCAATAGTTGTGCAATTGCAGATGAACCAATTGAGCTTTCATTCATGCACCCAACCATTACCTTCATATTTAGCTCACGTGCTTTTGAAATCATGCGCAATGCAGGGGTGATGCCACTGCATTTGGTAAGCTTAATATTAATACCATGAAAATAGCCCTGGCACTTTTCAACATCATTTTCAGCAACACAACTTTCATCTGCTATAAGAGGTAGGGAGGAATTTTTAAATAAAAAATTCATGCCATCCCAGTCATCTTTTGCGAGTGGCTGTTCTATAAATTCAACATTCATGTCTTTGAAGATATTTATTTTCCTTAGGGCTTCTGAGGGCTGCCACGCTGCGTTTGCATCAATTCTAAAAATAGAAACAGTGTGCCTTCTCAATTCAGAAATTATGGCCACATCATCCGGAGTACCTAATTTAATTTTATAAACGGGCCATGGCATTTCCTTCATTTTCTCTAACATTTTTTCAATGCTATCTATACCAATGGTAAAATCTGTTAAAGGATTTTTATCAATATCAAGCTTCCATAATTTATGCAATTGTTTGCCACTTATTTTGCCATACAGATCCCAACCTGCCATATCAAGAGCGCATACTAAAAAGGGATTTTTAGGAAATAGATGATGCAGGTAATGCCAGAACCTGTCAGGATGCGTGAATGCAAATTTTTCTATAAAAGTTTTTTTGCTCTCAATATCCTCGATCATTTCATCAACAGTGATATCATAATGCACTATGGCAGGCGCTTCCCCATAACCTTTATTACCAAAATGTTCCAGCTCCACGAGCAATGCAGGCTGATGTGTTTTCGTTCCTTTAGAAATTGTGAAAGGATGTTTAAATGGAAGATTTATGGATTTGTATTTTATCTTTAGCCCCATATGCGTACGATTTTATCTCCCACTTTCATTCACATATTTTTTTAGCTCCTCATTAAATTCATTTTCTTTCAACAGATCTTCAAGGCTTATGTGCATACGGTAATGCCAGTAATGATTCGGATTCGAAGGAATGTTTATTCTTTCATTATGTGGATTTTCAAGTCGGATCTTTCCATTTATCCCTAATAAATCCTGCATTTGAAATATGCTCCACATTGCAGGAGAATATAAATGCTGCAATACAATTTCTTTATTGATCCACGGCTCACAGAAATAAGGCGCCTCACCATAATGACCAAGAATATAACTATAAAATTGTTGCGTTTTATTCCTGTCTTCTTCCCACCATCCGCGAACTGTGCTCATGTCGTGGGTTGAAGGAGTTACAACTGATAAATAGGGAGCATCCTTAGGATGAAAAAACTGGACACTCGGGTCTTTAGGCATTCTCTGAATTTCAAGGCTTAATATTCCAAGTTGTTTCATTACTTTCGGAACGCATTGTGGAACCATTCCCAGGTCTTCACCGCAAATCAACATTTTGGTACTATGTTTCAATTGCGGTAATTTATTCAATGCTTCTTTTTTCCAGAAATTTTCCTGGCGCCTGTAAAAATAATTCACGTACAGATCGTGTACTTTTTCTTTTGTATAATTGTCGAGGTATTGAAAAGAACTGGTTTGTGAAATGCCAAATCTAAAATGAAATTTTTGACCCCCGGAGTGTTCGTCTTCAATTAAGATAACATTACTTATTAGATCAAATAACTGCTGCTTTATCCAATCGCCGTTTTCAATTTTATTTTTTTCAAAAAATTTAGCAACTTTTATTTGTGTATTGTATTGTTGTTTCAATTTTAAATTCCCCCCATCTGTACGGTCAATAAATTGTTCCTTCACATAAGCTGCCGATTCATTAAAAAGTCCCCAAAGAATTTCGTCTGTAATAAAAGGCTTAGAATAACGATCATGGTTAAACCAAATATTATTAGAATAAAATTCTGAAATATCGACAGGAATAGCAGGGACAAACCTTCCTAAAATTCCATCAATGGTGTCTATATGAATACTCCATATTCTGAAAAATCCAAGAATATGATCAATCCGGAATGCATCAAAGTAGTTGCTCATGGAATCAAAACGCCTGCGCCACCACTTAAATCCGTCTTCTTTCATTTTTTCCCAATTGTATGTTGGGAAGCCCCAGTTTTGGCCCTTCACGGCAAAGTCATCCGGAGGTGCACCAGCCTGCTCATTCATATTATACAACGAAGGGCTTGCCCAGGCATCACATCCATAACGGTAAACTCCGATAGGTATATCACCCTTTATAATAATCTTTTTACTATGAGCATAGTTTTTTACTTCATTTAATTGTAAATGCAAATGATATTGCACAAAATAGAAAAACGCAATCTCATCATATTGCTTTTTACCGGGCGATGCAAATTTTTGAATGCTTGATTCATTGTATTTTGTATGGCTCTTCCATTTAGTAAAATCAGGTGTCTTATACTTATCCCTCAGGTATGAAAATACAGCATAAGGTAGCAGCCATTCCCGGTTCATATCAAAAAATTCAAAATAACCAGAATCATTTTTAAACACATCTTTTGAGGCGGTATATAATTCTTTTAATACGGATAATTTAAATTTCATTACCTGGTCATAATCAAAACTTACCAGTTCGTTAAGTTGCTTCCTCTTCTTTTTAAGGGGCTTTACAATATTCGAAAACTCTTTTCCAGCTACTTTCTCAAGATTGATATACAATGGATGCAAGGCGAAAGCAGAGATCGCAGCATAAGGATATGAATCAGTCCATTTATGATTTGCTGTAGTATCGTTTACGGGAAGAATTTGAATAAGCGTTAAGCCTGTTTGCTTCGCCCAGTCGACAAGCAGTAACATGTCACTAAACTCGCCGACACCGAAACTTTTTTGCGAACGCAGGCTAAAAACAGGAATAGCAACTCCCGCACCTCTCCAGGTTTTTACCGGGCTCTGAACAAACCCATCGTGAATTATTGTAAGTGGAGCATCATTCCATTTATCTTTTTGAAGAATACGGTTTCGGCCTTCTTCGAACCTTACAAATTTTTTCTCTGTGAGATTATAAATTCCATATTTATAGGTAAGTGGTAGCCCATCCGGTTCGAGCTGAAGCCTTGTAAAAAACCAGTAATTTCGAGCCTCCATTAATAAAGGTTCAACAGTGTCCCAATACTTCAAAATTTTTGAAGAACCTGACATACAAATAATTTCACCTGGCTCTAAAAGCGGTGCCTTTACTCTGAATTCATGTGTGTACTTTTTGGGAGAAGAAATTTTTATTTCCGGTAAGTGCTGAAGCAGCACTGAACTGAAAGGTCTCGTAAAAAATACATTCGCAATATTAGAATCCGCATTCCATGTATCAACTACGGAAATCGATTTCTTTTTTATAAGAGACAGATCGACTGAACGATTGTCTTCACCATCAAAAACATGGCTGCCATCTTTATCTTTTAAGATGTATTTATAAAGGATAATGTCATCAAAATTATCAGGAAATTCTATTGCCAAAAACCATGATTGCCCATCAAGGTATACCATTGGAATTGCATTCGTAATTTCATTGTTACCTAAAAAATTATTGTTTCCGGAAATAAATAATTCCTGGCCAAATTTAGTATGATAGTTTAGAAAAAAAGTTATCGTCATCACGCATAATTGTTAAAAGAGCGGCAATTTAATCAGTTTATATTAGAATATAAAGAGCAATGAAAGATGAAAGTAATGTATGATTACGATATGAGATGTGCGATGGGTAAAAATGTGGATTTTTAAATGAAGAATTTTATTGTTTAGAATAAAAACAAGAAACCAAACCACAGAATAAAAAGCGCAAACCCGAGCCACGCAGATGTTATCCTATTCTTTTTAGTGGGGCCCCCTTTTCTTACTTTAGATGTATAAGCGACAAGAAGACCGAGGGGGCCAATAAATGCGGCAATTACAAACCAAAGAGGATCAAATTTAAATTTTTCTTTTTGAGGATCATAATAATTCGTTATCAAAAGATCAGGGGCTTTTTTCAATTCATGTTTCAACTTTCGCTGAATAATTTTAAAGTATATCCTTTGAAGAAAATTGAGTTTTTTGCCTGAAATTGCCTCAAATTCTTTTGCCGATAGTTTTACAAAAACAGACGCACGTTGGTATTCAATGCAGGCAGGAGAAATATGATTTTCAGGGATTATAGATTTTCCTATTGAGAATGAAAAACCTTTAATATTTAAAACCAAAATAAAAATTAATAAAACAGGTGAGGTTAAAATAGTTCTTCTCATGGTTTAAAATAAACGTTTTAGTATTTCAAAATTTTGCCTTGCAAATGTAATTTTAATTTAAGCATACCGAATAAAAAGGTGGCAAATTGCAGCCTCTTTAAATCTATTTATTACAAAAAGATAATGAATTACTTAACTTCTTTAACCCGCCGTCTGAAACATCTACCAGGATTGCGATCGGGGCATTAACCGATTTTTTGAATCCCTGTTTAAGGGGAGAAAATTTTTACAAATAAAAAAGGTTACCCAGTTGGGTAACCTAAATATAATGGGATAATATAAATTTATTTCACTTCTTCAAACTCAGCATCTGTAACATTATCACCTGCATGCGCTTCTGCCCCTTCTGATTCTGCATGAGCCTGTCCATCACCGCCTCCACCATTTGCTCCGCCAGGTTGTTGTTGTGTAGCTTTATACATCTCTTCACTCGCGGCAGTCCATGCGGCGTTCATTTCTGCCACTGCTGTATCAATTGCAGTTACATCCTGTAGTTTATGTGCTTCTTTCAGTTTTTCCAAAGCAGATTCTATAGGACCTTTTTTATCTGCAGATATTTTATCGCCGTACTCTTTAATTTGCTTTTCTGTTTGAAATATCAGGCTATCGGCCTGGTTAACTTTATCAACTTTTTCCCTGGCTACCTTATCTGTTTCCTCATTTGCTTTAGCATCATTCTTCATTTTTTCAATATCCTCTTTACTTAAGCCGCTGCCTGCTTCAATACGAATGTTGTGAGACTTCCCGGTTCCTTTATCTTTTGCAGAAACATTCAGGATACCATTCGCATCAATATCAAAGGTTACTTCAACCTGCGGAACACCTCTTGGTGCCGGGGGGATACCATCAAGATTAAAGGTACCAAGGCTTTTATTTTGAGGAGCCATTGGTCTTTCACCCTGCAATACATGTATCTGCACACCAGGCTGATTATCGCTGGCAGTAGAAAAAGTTTCCATTTTTTTAGTAGGAATAGTAGTGTTGCTTTCAATAAGCCTTGTCATTACACCTCCCATAGTTTCAATACCAAGAGACAAAGGTGTAACATCCAACAATAAAACATCTTTTACTTCACCAGTCAGAACACCTCCTTGTATTGCTGCCCCTATCGCAACTACTTCATCAGGATTCACTCCTTTATTTGGTTTTCTACCAAAGAATTTTTCTACCATTTCCTGTACTTTAGGAATACGGGTAGAACCACCAACAAGTATTACTTCATTTATATCAGATACACTCAATCCTGCATCTTTAATTGCGCCTTCACATGGCTTCAGGCATCGTGCAAAAAGATCATCAGCAAGCTTTTCAAATTGTGCACGGGTAAGTTTTTTCACAAGGTGCTTAGGTACACCGTCAACCGCTGTAACATAAGGAAGATTGATTTCAGTTTCGCTTGAAGAAGATAATTCTATTTTAGCCTTTTCTGCAGCTTCCTTCAGCCGCTGCCATGCCATGGGATCTTTATGAAGATCAATAGCTTCATCTTTTTTGAATTCAGCAGCAAGCCAATCCATAATCACTTTATCAAAATCATCACCACCAAGGTGTGTATCCCCGTTGGTAGATTTTACTTCAAACACACCATCTCCTAGTTCAAGAATAGAAATATCAAAAGTTCCACCACCGAGATCAAATACTGCAATCTTCTGGTCTATACTTTTTTTATCAAGACCATAAGCAAGCGCTGCTGCTGTAGGTTCGTTTATAATACGGCGCACATTAAGGCCGGCTATTTCTCCAGCTTCTTTTGTGGCTTGTCTTTGTGAATCATTAAAATATGCAGGAACTGTAATTACTGCTTCATTTATTTCCTGCCCTAAATAATCTTCTGCGGTTTTCTTCATTTTTTGCAGGATCATTGCTGATACTTCCTGAGGCGTATAAGGCCTGCCATCAATATCGATCCTCACTGTATTATTATCACCTTTAATTGTTTTATAGCTCCAATGTCCGGCTTCATTGGTGACTTCATCCCATTTGTGGCCCATAAAACGCTTTACACTCATAATGGTGTTCACTGGATTAGTGATAGCCTGACGTTTTGCAGGATCGCCAACTTTTCTTTCTCCATTTTTTAGGAAAGCTACTACAGAAGGGGTAGTACGGCGTCCTTCATCATTAGCAATTACAACGGGCTCATTACCCTCCATAACTGCTACACAACTGTTCGTTGTACCGAGGTCAATACCTATAATTTTTGCCATAATATTTTGAATTTTTTTTAATTATTGATAAGGTTATGACAAGGTTTATGCCAATGGATGGAAAGTGCAAAAATGGCAGACGTTAATAATCATTTCTTAGGGGCTAAAACAAATAAAATCTTATAAATAAATATATCAGAAAAGATTAAACGTAGCAACTTCACCAGGAAAGCTATGCTTATAATTATCTTTACAGAGTGGAATTAAATTACAATAGAAAAATTGGCGCTGAATTAAAGGCATGGCAAAAGAAAATTTGCCGGAAGCCTTCTGTTGCAGGACGATTATCCAAGTCTTTTCAGGATAAGATCAATCGTCTTATACCCGCAAAAGTGCACAAAGCGATTACAGTAACTATTAAACAAATGGTGCGTGCTGTATTGTTTGGATCGAAATATACTGTTCCCAAAAAAAATATTTTTAGCTCGATAGAAGAAATTGAAAATGCCATTTTGCAAAAGATAAAGAATTATAAAAAAACTGCTGCTGTTGAAGGTGGCATTACAGGTGCCGGTGGCATTCTCCTGGGTTTTGTGGATTTTCCTGTTTTGCTTGGACTAAAAATAAAATTGCTTTTTGATATTGCTGCTATGTATGGTTTTGATGTGAAAAACTATAAAGAAAGATTGTATATCCTATACATTTTTCAACTCGCTTTTAGCAGCCAGAAATTCCGGCTGGGTATCTATGAAAAAATAGAAAACTGGGAACAAAAATTACATGAACTTCCAGATGATATTCATGCATTTGACTGGCACAATTTTCAGCAGGAATACAGGGATCATATTGATCTTGCAAAGTATCGCTCCGTCTAAGTACGTATTGTCAGCGAACATAAACAAAGATAGATTTAGTGTTCAATAAAATCCCATGCAATTACAACCACAGGCCCGTGAGCATATGTTTTCTTTGATAGAGCAATGGCAACAAAGCGGTCTTA
>DASYOM010000064.1:0-24135 GCA_036007765.1 Chitinophagaceae bacterium
GTTAAGCATCAAATGTAATTGAAATTTCAAAGTATATATTCAGGAGATGTTAAAACAACTATTGTGAAATAACCTTGGGGGGAAGCTCCTTGTTTCAAAAAAAATTTCTAATCAAATCATTTCTTTTTTGCTACAAGCGAATAAGAATCTTTTATAAATTCTTTTAATTGAGAAACGCTTAAACTACCATCAACAACTATGGTATTCCAATGTTTTTTATTCATGTGATAACCTGGAATGATACTGGAATATTTTTCACGCAATTCTTCAGCATAATTGGGTTCGCACTTTACATTGAATTGCAAAATTTCTGAAGATAGTGAGGCCAGTAAGAATATTTTATTATTCACTTTGAACACAAGAGTTTCATTTCCAAAAGGAAAACTTTCTGTTGCCGAGTTTAAGGATAAGGCATATTCTCTTAATTCTTCTATATTCATTTCAAAACAATTATGTCGTAATCAATTTACTTCTGCAAAATGTGCAGGCATTTTTCCAGGCTTTCTTTCCAAAAAGGAATTTCCAAATTGAGCATTCCTTTTATTTTAGAAGTATCAAGAATTGAATATGCCGGGCGCATGGCAGCAGTTTTATATTGAGAAGCCGGGATGGGAAATATTTCGCAATTACTATAAACTAAAGATTTAATTGCTAAAGCAAATTCATACCACGAAGTGGTGCCGCTATTACAATAATTTACTATGCCACAGTAATCTTTGGAATTCTCAGCTTCTTCAATAAATTGCATTATAACAGCAGCAAGGTCTGCTGCATAAGTAGGGCTTCCAAATTGATCATTGATCACATTCAGTTTATCTTTTTCTTTACATAACCGAAGGATCGTTTTTACAAAATTATTTCCAAAAGAGGAGTACACCCAGGATGTTCTTATAATTAGTGATGATGGATAGCGGTTTAAAATAAGTTCTTCACCCCTCAGTTTTGACCAGCCGTACACATTCAAAGGTGCAACTGCATCGTTCTCTTTTAAAGCTTCACGACGGCTCCCGTCATAAACATAATCTGTGGAAATGTGAATAAGCTTTGTTTGATGATCGCTACAAATAGATGCGAGTTCACCAACCGCATCGGCATTTATAAGAAAGGCTTCTTCCTTCTGCTCTTCGGCTTTGTCAACAGCGGTGTAGGCTGCACAGTTTATACAATAATGAACCTGTTGCTTCTCAAAAAAATTCTTTAGAGCCTGTATATTGTCAATAGGAAGATCTCCACGGGTTGTAAATAAAAAATTATAGTAAGAAAAATTACCTGCAATTTGTTTTACTTCATTTCCAAGCTGCCCGCTTGCACCGGTGACCAATATTGTTTTTTTAAATTCCCCGGTATTCATTATTTCACTTTTTCAACTATTGAAAACAAAATCATTATCGCTACCCGCTAAAAGAGGATACATTGAATCTTTCTCAGAAATGATAGCACTTTTTGCAGGAACTTTCCAATCAATATTTAATGCAGGGTCATTCCATGCAATACCACCTTCACTTTCTTTATTGTAAAATGTATCACATTTGTAAAAAACTTCTGCCGTTGCAGTTATTACTGAATATCCATGGGCAAAACCTTTGGGAATTAATAGTTGTTTTTTATTTTCAGCGGAAAGCTCTATCGTGTAAGCCTTACCGTAAGTTGGAGAATTTTTACGTATATCAATTGCTACATCAATAATTTTTCCGCTTAAAACCCTTATAAGCTTTGTTTGGGCAAAAGGATTTTTTTGATAATGAAGCCCGCGGATAACACCGAAGGAAGAACTGGCCTGGTTATCCTGGATGAAATGAATCTCTATTCCGTCTGCAGAAAAAACCTTTTGATTATAACTTTCAAAAAAATATCCTCTTTTATCTTCAAATACTGCAGGATTATAAATAAGCAATCCCGGGAAACCGGTTTTTTCAAAAGCCATTATTGATTTTAATTATTTGGTTTATAAAGCTTGATTTATAGAACAGGCTTAAGAATAAAGATCTTTAAAATATTCAATAGTTTTTTTTAGCCCCTGGTCAAATTTTGTCTCCGGCTGGTACCCCAATAAATCTTTTGCCAAAGAAATATCTGCCAAAGAATTTTTTATATCACCCGCTCTTGGCTCCCTATATGTGGCTTTATGATCACTTTTCAAATATTGCTGAATTTCACTATACAAATAATTTATAGAATAATTTTCGCCTACAGCTACATTATAAACTTTATTATTTGCATCATCATTTTTTGAAAGCATCCCTTTGATATTTACCTGTACTGCGTTATCAACAAAAGTAAAATCCCTGGTCTGATTTCCATCACCATTCACATAAGCATGTGACCCTGTCATAATAGCTTTTACAAAAAGTGGGATTACAGCTGCATATGGCCCATCAGGATCCTGCCTTGGTCCAAATATATTGAAATACCTGAAACCGATAAGCTCGATATCATAAACCTCTGAGAAAACTTGTGCGTATAATTCATTTGCTTTTTTACTTACTGCATAAGGAGATAAACAATTGCCTGTTCTTTCTTCTTTTTTTGGAAGAGTAGGCTCGTCTCCATATACTGCCGAGGATGATGCATACACAAGTTTCCTGATTTTATTTTCGACAGCGGCATTTACAATATTCACAAAGCCCCCTACATTTACATCATTAGTGTATGAAGGTTCTTTTATAGATCGGGGCACAGATCCAAGAGCAGCCTGGTGACTCACATAATCAATTCCCTTGCATGCATTCCTGCAGGTTTCAATATCCCTTATATCTCCTTCAATAAATTCGAATGAAGCATAATCGCGTAATATTTTAAGATTTGACTCAAAGCCATTGGACATATTATCAAGCACCCTTACTTTATCAGCGCCGTTTTTGAGAAGGTATTCGGCAATGTGATTGCCAATAAAGCCGGCACCACCTGTAATTAGAAAGGATAACTTACCCAGATCGCCATCGTGAAATTTGGTGTTCAAAACGAAAGATTTTTTGCGAATATCGTTAACGATTTTATTAAAGGCTCCAGTATTTGCGACTATTTATTTTACCGCGAAAAATTCCTTTAATGTCTGCCACGATTGCATTTGGTTTTGTAATGGCTGCAAATTCATGGTCATTCATATTTATATATGCCTTGTGAGGTACTGTTACAATCACTGCCTCATAATCGTTTGAAATTTCCTTTGTGAGATTAAAACCATATTCATGCATCAAATCATCACTGCTTGCATGCGGGTCTGTTACATGAACCTGCAAGGAATAAGACTTAAGTTCTTTTACAACATCAGCAACTTTTGAGTTCCTGATATCGCTTACGTTTTCTTTAAAAGTAGCGCCCATTACCAGCACCTTCGCTTTTTTTAAATCACCATTGCTTTGAATGATATGCTGTAATATTTTTTTGGCAATGTATGCAGCCATGCCATCATTTATCTCACGCCCTGCAAGTATTACCTGTGAATTATATCCAAGCTTATTGGACTTGTAAGTAAGATAATAAGGATCAACACCAATGCAATGGCCACCGACAAGGCCCGGTTGGAATTTCAAAAAATTCCATTTGGTACCGGCTGCCTCAAGCACTTCAAAAGTATTAATATTCATTTTGTCAAAAATGATTGAAAGCTCATTCATCAGCGCAATGTTCAAATCTCTTTGTGTATTCTCAATTATTTTTGCTGCTTCTGCTACCTTTATACTTGATGCTTTGTACACGCCCGCACTTACTACCAATTCATAAACCTTTGCAATGGTATTCAGGCTTTCTTCATCACACCCACTTACTACTTTCACAATGCTTGATAAAGTATGTTCTTTATCCCCGGGATTAATTCTCTCCGGTGAATAACCCAATTTGAAATCAGTTTTATTTTTCAGGCCTGATAATTTTTCGATTACTGGCAGGCAATCTTCTTCAGTGCAGCCAGGGTAAACCGTACTTTCAAACACAACATAATCTCCTTTTTTAACTACTTTACCAATCGTTCTGCTTGCACTTTGAACAGGTATAAGATCAGGAACATTATTTACATCAACCGGTGTGGGAACGGCCACAATAAAAAAATTCGCTTCACGTAATTTGTCGAGATTATCGGTAAATTCTATATCGCAATTATTGAAAGATTCTTTCTCCAATTCTTTGCTTGGATCAATTCGCTCTTTCATCATTTCTATTCTATCGGCATTAATATCAAAGCCAATGACTGAGATTTTTTTTGCAAATTCCAAAGCAATAGGCAGGCCTACATAACCAAGCCCTATAACAGCCAGTTTCTTTTTTTTAGCAAGTAAATCTGTGTACATAATTTATTTTTGTGCCTTCTCAATTTCCAATTCTAATACATGTAGATACGCAAAGAGATTAGTTAAATAAATATTTTATTATCTCTTGCTTTCAAATTCTTTAGGGAGTTTATATAGATCTTCTTTTGTCAATGACTTAAAATATTCATAAGTAATCCTCAGCCCTTCTGCCCTCTTTATTTTTGGCTGCCAGTTCAAAAGCTCTTTGGCTTTTGTAATATCCGGCTGTCTTTGCTTTGGATCGTCCTGTGGTAAAGGATGATACGTTATTTTTTGTTGCGTGCCCGTTAGTGTAATTATTTCTTCAGCAAATTCCTTTAAAGTAATCTGGTCTGGATTACCAATATTTACAGGCATTGCATAATCGCTTAATAATAATCTAAAAATTCCTTCTACAAGATCCGATACATAACAAAAGCTTCTTGTTTGGCTTCCATCTCCAAAAACAGTAAGGTTTTCGCCGCGAAGCGCCTGGCCTATAAAAGCTGGTAAAGCCCTGCCATCATTAAGCCGCATTCTGGGGCCATAAGTATTAAAAATTCTTACGATCCTGGTTTCCAAACCATGAAAGGTATGATAAGCTGTTGTTATGGCTTCCTGGAAACGTTTTGCTTCATCGTAAACTCCACGTGGGCCAATTGGGTTTACATTGCCCCAATAATCTTCACTTTGGGGATGTACCAACGGATCGCCGTACACTTCGCTTGTGGATGCGACAAGGATTCTTGCTTTTTTTGAAAGCGCCAATCCAAGACAGTTGTGTGTGCCTAATGATCCAACTTTTAGAGTCTGTATAGGGATTTTTAAATAATCAATGGGGCTTGCCGGTGAAGCAAAATGGAGAATATAATCGAGCTTGCCGGGAACATAAATAAACTTTGAAACATCGCAATTATAAAATTCAAATTCTTTCAATTTGAAAAGATGCTCAATATTTTTTAGATCACCTGTTATAAGATTATCCATTCCAATAACATGCATACCTTCCCTAATAAAACGGTCACACAAATGAGATCCCAAAAATCCCGCGGCACCGGTTATTAATATACGCGAGCCCTCTAACCCGCTAAAGGGAAAATCCACCTCTGATAATTCCGACGAATTGTTTGTTGGCATTTATAATTTAATTATACGCTCTTTCCCCCTTTAAGGGTTAGCGGTTACTACCCTTCTTCCCACACTTTCATAATGAAACCCACATTCCTGTATAAGCGCCAGATCAAAAAGATTTCTTCCGTCAAATATCACATGCCCTTTAAGTAAAGTCTTCATCTTAGTGAAGTCAGGAGTCCTGAATTCGCTCCACTCAGTTGCTATTACAAGGGCATCAGCACCTTCCAATGCATCGTATTGATTTTCGGCATAGGATATTTTATCTCCTATTTCTTTTTTTACATTAGGCATCGCTTCAGGATCGTAAGTTGTAATAGATGCTCCACCGGCAACCAACTCATCTATCATGGTTAATGCAGGAGCTTCTCTTATATCGTCAGTATTTGGCTTGAAAGCTAAACCCCATAATGCTATTTTCTTTCCATTGATATTATTGCTGAAATAGTTTTTTATTTTTGGCAATAAATGGTGCTTTTGCATTTCATTTACTTTCATTACAGCTTCCAAAATCTTGAAATCATAAGAAACCTGGTGAGATGATTTCGCTAAGGCTTTTACATCTTTCGGGAAACAACTTCCACCATAACCAATTCCGGGAAATAAAAATCTTCTTCCGATTCTTTCATCACTTCCCAATCCTCTTCTTACCATATCAACATCAGCTCCCATTTTTTCACATAGTTGTCCTATCTCATTCATAAATGAAATTTTGGTTGCAAGAAAAGAGTTCGCGGCATATTTGGTAAGCTCGGCAGATTTTTCATCCATGTAAAGAATCGGATTGCCTTGTCTTACAAAGGGTGCATATAATTCCCCTAATAATTTTTTTGATCTTTCTGATGAAGTACCTATCACGACACGATCGGGCTTCATAAAATCATCTACAGCTACGCCTTCCCGTAGAAACTCAGGATTGCTTACCACATCAAAGGCATCTTCAATTTCATCATTGCCGCTTTCCTTTGCGCTTTTCAAAATGGCCTCTTTCACTTTATCGGCCGTACCTACGGGAACTGTGCTTTTATTAATTACAATTTTATAATCATTTTTATTAAGAAGCTTACCTATGTCGCCGGCAACCTTTAAAACATATTTAAGATCCGCGCTTCCATCTTCGTCAGGTGGTGTGGGCAATGCAAGAAAAATTATTTTGGCATCTGCAATACCGTCTTTAATTGAAGTAGTAAAATGCAGCCGGTCTTCTTTTTCATTTCTTAAAAAAATTTTCTCAAGCCCTGGCTCATATATTGTTACTTTACCTGATGATAATTTTTTCACTTTTTGCTCATCAATATCAACACAGGTAACATTATTTCCGGTTTCCGCAAAACAGGTTCCTGTTACTAGCCCTACATATCCGGTTCCAATTACTGCTATATTCATTTATACTTATTTATATATTCTAAAACTTTTTTTGTGATGAAACTTAATTGTTCTTCATCCATTTCAGTATGTATGGGCAAAGAAATAACTCTTTCAGTAAGCCAATCTGTTTTTTCAAGATTATAATTTGCGCCACCAAAAGAAGCAAACATTTCCTGCTTGTGTGCAGGTACGGGATAATAAATCATTGATGGAACATTATTTTCCGATAAAAAATTTACCAGGCCATCGCGATAGTTCCTGGGATGTTCTACATTTTTAAGGATAAGAGTGTATTGATGAAAAACATGCTTACACCAGGGAGCACGGTATGGTGTTGTAATTTTTTCGTTGCCCGCAAAAGCATTATCATAATAATCCGCCACTTTAATCCTTGCATCAATATAGTGATCCAATAACGGAAGTTTTATATTTAATATTGCCGCCTGCAATGCATCAAGCCTTGAGTTACATCCCACTATCTCATGATAATATCTTGTTCTCTGTCCATGGTTTGCAATCATCTTCAATTTCTCCGCCAAAATATCATCATTGGTGAACATGGCACCTCCATCGCCATAGCAGCCTAAATTCTTACTGGGGAAAAATGATGTACAACCAACAATACCTATACTTCCTGTTTTTTGAATGGATCCATCATTGAAAAAGTAATCACCGCCAATAGCCTGGGCATTATCCTCAATTACAAATAAGTTATGGTCCTTTGCAACAGCCATTATTTCTTCCATATTAGCTGAATGGCCATATAAATGAACAGGGACTATTGCCCTGGTCCTGGAAGTAATTGCTTTTCTGACAGCTTCAGGCTCTATACAAAAAGTAAAAGGGTCTACCTCAATGAAAACGGGTGTTAACCTTAGCAATGCAATTACTTCTGTAGTGGCAACATAAGTAAATGAAGGAGTGATTATTTCATCCCCGGGCTCAAGGCCCAGGGCCATCATTGATATCTGGAGTGCATCTGTACCATTGGCACAAGGTATTACATGTTTTACGCCAAGATATTCCGCGAGGCTGGAAGCAAATTTATAAACCTGCGGGCCACCAATAAAAACTGAACTTTCAATAACACTGGAAACGGCGGCATCTACCTCATCCTTTATGTGAAGGTACTGTTGCTTTAAATCCACCATTTGAAGGGCTTTCATGTGCTTTTTTTAAAAGGCTGCAAAGATAGTAATTGAAATAAGAACCGGAAATTTCAAATTAATGGCCAGTGAATTCATTTGAAGAATTTAGATTTGTTGAAAAACGCTAACTCTTGATTGTATTTTACCACATCTTCCTGGCAATTTATTCTACGGGTATTCGCATTGCATCGCTTTGGAATAAAAAAGCTAAGTTGTGGACCGACGGTAGAAAAGATTTTTTCAACAAATTAAAAAAATCTTACAACGCAGGAAATGGAAAAACCGTGTGGATGCATTGTGCAAGCCTGGGCGAATTTGAACAAGGGCGGCCTCTATTAAAAAAGATAAAAGAGGTTTATCCGGATACATCAATTGTTATCACTTTTTTTTCTCCATCCGGGTATGAAATTGTAAAAAACGATAAAGAATTCAGAAATGTGTATTACATGCCAATTGATTCTGCAGAAAATGCCAGGCAGTTGATAGCGACTTTTAAACCCAACCTTGTATTATGGATTAAATATGAATACTGGCATTACTACCTGCGTGAATTGAAAAATAAAAATATCCCAGTCCTTCTTATCTCCGGTGTTTTTGTAAAGGGTCAACCTTTTTTTAAATGGTATGGAAAATTTTGGAGAGAAATTCTTGATGCATTTGACCATTTTTTTGTTCAGAATAATTCATCCAAAGATCTTTTACAAACATTAGTTCCGGAAGATAAAATTACCATTTCCGGAGATACGAGATGCGATCGTGTAATAAATGTTGCTTCCAATTTTATAGAAGTTCCAGGCATTGCAGAATTTTGTGGTGATCATAAAGTGGTCGTTGCAGGAAGTACATGGGAGGATGATGAAGCTGAATGGATTCATTTTGTAAGAGAGCATCCGGCTATAAAATTTATAATCGCCCCGCATGAGATTGATGCAGAAAATATCGCTGATGTTAAGAAAGAATTTCCGGGATCTGTAAGATATTCTGAATGGCTGGATGAACAACTAACGGTTACCGATGAACGAATACATTTAACTGAGAAAGGTAATAGGCAGGATTTAATAATCAAGAGGCATAAGCCGGCAAACTGCCTTATTATTGACAATATTGGAATATTATCGCGGCTTTATAAATATGCAACGATAACTTATGTGGGTGGAGGTTTTGGTGATGACGGGCTTCATAATATCCTTGAGGCTGCGGTATATAACAAGCCTGTGATTTTCGGGCCTGCATATTATAAAAATTTTGAAGCGCAGGAACTGATTGATTGTACCGGAGCCATAAGTATTGAAAGCGCATTAGAACTGGAAAAAGTTGTAAATAATTTATTAGCTAATGAAAAAGAAATTTTTTCGAGAGGGGCAGCAGCTGGTAAATATGTGTATAAAAATGCCGGCGCTTCTGAAAAAATAATGGAATACATAAAAAAGCGAGAATTCTTCAAACCATCCCGGGATTAACCTAGGCAAATCTTCTCTTCACAAGTTGATCAAACTGTTTGACTATAGGGTCGCTGTCAAGCCAGCCTATTTTTACTTTAAGCTCTCTCCTTATCCAGTATTCAGCTTCAGCAAATATTGAAAAATTCTGAATAGTTTTAATACTGCGTTCATACATGGCTTCATCCCCGCGGAATAATTCGTTTAAAAATAGATACCTGTCATTTACACCAATTGCTTTCCGTAAATCTTTTATTGGTATATCAGTAAGTTTCTGTGAAAGTTCAATTTTTACTTCTTTAAGACGGTCATTAAGCGACTCGGGATATTCGAAAGGTATTTCGTTTTCTCTTTTTTGTTTTGATTCTATCGGAGTTTGATGAGCGAGGGTTGGCATATCTTCAATAGGATGGTAAACAAAGCCTGGCTTGGCATTTGCGCTCATTGAATTTACCACTTCTGCGTGTTTTTTTATTTGTTCCAGTTCTTCTTCAATTTCTTTTTCATCTACCTGCAATACCTCAATTAATTTTTCTTCAGGTTCTGAGCTCCTGGAATTATAATTCTCTCCCTTATTCAACATATTCACAACTACCGGCATAATCACAGAAACCTTTTCGCGGCTCTTTTGCTGTTTATTTTGTGAATTTCCGGCCAATTCAACGATTAACATTTGAGCCGTATGCAATAACATTTCGGCAGAACTATTTTCATCAAGCTGCTTTTGTAATTTTCTTATGAGTGTTGACACTCTTTCCATTTGTAATTTTAAATAATGGTTTTTCAATCAGAGAAACGAAAATGTTTGTTTTGAATTAACATAAATCATTAACCTTGCAATTATGGCTAAGTTACAAATTGAAATCAAAATGAAATACAAAAAATGTTTATAGAACCAAATTATAAAGGCGAGCGGCGAGGCTGGATCGAGGTTATTTGCGGAAGCATGTTCAGTGGCAAGACTGAAGAACTAATAAGAAGATTGAACAGGGTAAAAATCGCAAACCTTAAAGCAGAAATTTTTAAGCCCGCCGTAGATGTAAGGTATGATGAAGTGAGAATCGTAAGCCATGATGAAAATAAAATTCAATCTACCCCGGTTGATAATTCGCAAACGATACTTTTGATGGCACAGAATGTAGATGTAGTTGGCATTGATGAAGCCCAGTTTTTTGATGATGAAATAACTGCGGTTTGTGAAAAACTGGCTTTAAAAGGAATTCGGGTAATTGTAGCAGGGCTCGATATGGATTATACAGGAAAGCCTTTTGGGCAGATGCCGAACCTGCTGGCAATAGCTGATTATATAACCAAGCTGCATGCAATTTGCATGATATGCGGAAATATTGCAAACGTAAGCTATCGTAAAGTTGCAGGTGGCGGCCAGGTTCTTCTTGGAGAAAAAGGTATTTACGAACCGAGATGCAGGCATTGCGCAACATTAAGCTGATATTAAAATTGTTCAGAAGACACCTTCGAAAAGAATGTAAATTAAAACGGGCCTTCAATTGCGGCCCGTTTTAATTTTAGAAACTATTAATCATTACCTGCTAATCATTAATTTTTTTGTCTGAACTCCGTTCCCGTTATTTACTTTTATAATATAAATACCTGCACTTAATTTTCTTATATCTAAAGTATTGTAGTTAATCCCATCATTCACAACTACAGTTTTTCGCAATACCTGCTCGCCAAGCTGATTAGTAACAACAATCTCTGCATTTCCTTTTTTAACTGCATCGAAAGATACAGTTAACAAAGTAGATGCCGGCACCGGGTATAATTTCAACCCACTTCTTATTGCTGCAGGTTTGTCGGTATCAGGTCCATTAGACCCGAAATTTGTTGCGCTCAATTGAATATTCAAAGTATAACATTTGCTATTACTATATGCTCCATTATAGCCATAAGCATATACCTTATAAGTTCCTACCTTATTGGTGTTGTAAATTATAGTTTCACCTGATGTTCCTCCAAGTTGAGAAGTTTTCACCATAGAGCCCGAAGGATTATATAACCTCATATCATAATCAAAAGGAAGATTTGTAAGCGTTATTTTTATTCTTCTCTGGCTGGAAGTATTATTAAAACTATAATAATCATTGTCTCCGCTGAAACCAATTTGTGCAATTATATCTGTAGCTACGGCAATCGGAGCGGCTGTTGAAGAAGTATTATTGGGCTCGTATTGATCAGAGCAACCTGAAACTGCAAAAGTAGTGAACTGTGCGCTACTATACGAGCTGCTTCCTGATGAACAATTTGATTTCACCCTCCAATCGTAAGAAGTAGAAGGCGTTAAATTACTTAGGCTAGTAGTTATTGATGTAGTTGCTGTTGCCGCACTAATCCATGTAGGTGAATTGGTTGCTTTATAATCCGCGCTATAGTTATTTGCACCAGTTACACTTCCCCAAGATATGTTTGCTGTTGTGGTTGTTACAGAGGTAGAGGCAAGGCCTGAAGGAGGATTACAAACTATTGGAGATGTCGTAGTAAACTGTGCGCTTATATAATTACCACTACCAGCGGAACAATTTGCTCTTACCCTCCAATCATAGGTGGTACCTTGAGTTAGTCCTGAAATATTCTTAGATGTTGTAGTAATAGCTGTTGCTGCATTGGTCCATGTAGAAGTAGTAGTTAATTTATAATCTATATCATAGCCCAGGGTATTAGTTACTGCAGCCCAGCTTACAGTAGCACTTGTATTAGCAATTGCCGACGAAGACAAACCGGACGGGTTACCACACACAACTGGAGTACAAGGATCAAGGGTAAAAGATGCTATGCGTGTGCTCCATGTGGGTGCCGCATTATACTCACAGGTAAACCAGAAAGTAACCCCATCGGGATCACAAACCAACTGATTATAATCCCCATAACGTGTGCTGCCATTTGAAGCGGATCCTGCTATAATAACATCTTCACTATAGGTCATTGTATTCAAAGCATCGCATTCTTTTCTGCCGGTGTATCGTGCTCCGGGGTAAACTCCTGTCGCTGATGAAGAAACGTTGTATGCCAAACCAATGTTGCCATTTACATCGTAACAGATACCAGGCATCCATCGGTGAGTATTATCCGGGGCGTATGTGCTTTGCTGATAGACACTCCAGTTTCCTGTAGTCTTACGAAGCTCGTACCACCGCACTCCGGAAATATTCGAGCCTTTATCTGCAACATGTGACATTACAATCCCTTCGTATCCTGCAAAGTTTCTATAGATAGGCTGCTCCATGATTTTTTGGTGCAATACTTCCACTTTAGTTGATGTTCCGGGCTGTGTAATACACTGGCCTCTTGTGGTTGTGCAGATATCTGATTTGTATGCTACAGTTGCAAGCGAAGCTTTTGTAGTTATCCTGGAATTAGCAGGAGTGACGAAATCAACTTTAAATTCCAAAATGCCAATACTATCTGTGTCCGTAGTTGTTGAGGTCCAGGCATCATCTGCCATATATGCAATCAAACCGCCTGTACCTGAAGGAGGGAGAGAAGTCCCTTCAAGGCCTACGGGGCACATAGAAAAGAATTTACTTGTGGTACCAAGTGTGAATTTTTGCATGGTTGCGGTTCCGTTACCTGCAATCATTTTTGCCCTGTCAAATGCATATATACTTGATCCGGAATACGAGGAACCGTTAGCAAAATCGTTCGTTGTGCCATAGTATGCATCAGGCCATACAGAGAATTTCGGATAATCAGGAAAAGTAGTACCTGTACTAAAATAATATACATTCCATTGCCCTGCAGGATCACTGGTTTTGGTAACGGCAATAATTAATCCTTCACTTCCGGTTTCCGGTTTATTCGCAAATTCAGTTAGCATAAACCTGTCAGCAAGTTGGTCATATAAAGCTATAGGATCACCTAATCCTCCTTTGCCAGTAATTGCATCCAAATAGGTTTGGGCAACCACTTGCCCGCCACTTTTATTGTATACTTTAAATAATGCTCCTGATGATCCATTGATCATTTGAATTACATGGTTTGGGCCAACACACATTGTGGGGTCAGGGGGATTTAGGGGCTGGTAAGGCATACCTTCAAAATTTCCTGTAATGGCCCTGTTAAGGGCGGATTGTTTATGGGGATTGGAAGGATAATTTTTTTGTAATGCAGGGTCTTCTGCAAAAACCTGGGTAGGATAAAGTATAAGATCACTTCCTTCTTCAAGCTGTTCATCTTTACCAATGATACCGTTTTCATCTCTTACTTTTACATCAGGAATTGCTTTATCGCCAGGGCCAAAATTCCTCAGCTCTTTCGTGACTTTTATTAATTTACCAGTAATGACTACAGGGTTTTGAGCCATTACAGATTCCTGTGCATCAACATTAAGAAGTGTAAATAATGCTGCAAGGAGAAGACATAGGTTTTTTCTCACGTGTTATCAATTTAAATTAGGGAATAGCAAATTAGATCAATAAGTTGAAATACATTTCGCGTAGAAGTACTCTAATTTTTTTGAAGATGAAAAAAATTATTTCTAAAAAATATCCATTGTTGTCATTTTTTAAAAAATAAAGATCTCTACTAAATAAGGAGGATCAAATAATAAATGTTAAGCTTGCAACAATGTCAAAAATTATTGTTTTATTGAGAAAGGATTTTTTGCTCGAGCTAAGGCAACAACATACTTTTTATGGAATATTGTTATACGTTGCTTCCACTATTTTTGTTCTATACCTCGCAATGGGCCAGCCAGAAATTAGCGTTTATAACGGCCTTTTCTGGATGATTCAATTATTTGTATGCGTAAATGCTGTGGCTAAAAGCTTTTTGCAGGAAAGCAAAGGACGGATGCTTTATTTCTTTTCTATAACCAGTCCTGTTACATTTATTATTGAGAAGCTTATCTACAGTACTTTGGTTATGTCCATTATGATTGTCGTAAGCCTTGTGCTCTTTAGAATTTTACTAGGTAACCCAATTTTAAATCAATTTCGTTTTGCAGCTATAGCATTTTTAGGCGGATTAAGCCTTAGCCTGGTATTCACATTAATGGCAGCAATCTCGGCAAAGGCTCAACAGAATGCGGCAGTAATGGCTATCCTGGGATTCCCCCTTATTATACCGCAATTGATGTTACTGATGAAACTCTCGAAATCTGCCTTTGGAGAAATTTTCAGAGAAGGTGCTTTGATACAGATATCACTATTATTACTTGGATTCGATGTAATGGTGATAGCATTGGCTGTAATATTATTTCCCTTTTTATGGAAAGATTGATTATTGTGCTAATAAGCTAATGTGCTTATGAAACAGTTAGTAAAGTGAATGCTTTAATTAGGTAATTAGCACATTATCAAATTAGCGAATTGCTTTTCATAACCTCCGCCATTGTTTTACCAATATCAGCGGGGCTTGCAACTACATGAACTCCACATTCTGCAAGTATTTTCATTTTAGCAGCAGCAGTATCTTCAGCCCCTCCTACAATCGCTCCCGCATGGCCCATACGACGACCAGCCGGAGCAGTTTGCCCGGCAATAAATCCGACCACAGGTTTGGTCCCATTTTCTTTTATCCAGTAAGCTGCATCGGCTTCCATACTGCCTCCTATCTCTCCTATCATTACAATTCCGTCAGTTTCTTTATCATTCATAAAAAGTTCCACAGCTTCTTTTGTTGTTGTTCCAATAATCGGATCTCCACCAATACCTATCGCCGTTGATATGCCGAGGCCGGCTTTGGCAACCTGGTCTGCAGCTTCATAAGTAAGTGTTCCTGATTTTGAAACAATTCCTATTTTACCTTTTTTAAAAATGAACCCTGGCATAATTCCTACTTTACATTCATCAGCAGTAATTACACCCGGACAATTAGGGCCTATTAATCTTGCATCAGAATCCAACAAATAATTTTTTACTTTCACCATATCCTGAACAGGTATTCCTTCTGTAATGCAAACGATCAATTTTATTCCTGCATTTGCAGCTTCCATAATTGCATCTGCGGCAAAAGCAGGAGGCACAAATATTATACTTACATCGGCACCGGTTTCTTTTACGGCTTGTTCAACAGTATTAAACACAGGCCTGTCAAGATGTGTTGCCCCACCTTTATTTGGCGTAACTCCTCCAACAACATTGGTTCCATATTCTATCATTTGAGTCGCATGGAACGTGCCTTCAGTGCCGGTAAATCCCTGCACTATAATTTTTGAATCTTTGTTTACTAATACTGACATGAATAAATTTTGAGTTGGTAAATATAATAAAAAAGCTCTCTATCCTCCAGAGAGAAGCCCCCTATCCCCCGGAGGGGGGAACAAACATTGTTCACTCCGGCATCAGGGAGTATATCATGACTTTAATTGGGGGAAAAATATTTTCATTTAAAATATAAAACGTTTTTTATTCAAAATACTTTTAATTTCAAGTCATGTCCTTCTCCTCTGGAGAAGGGTTGGGATGAGGCTTCATACCATTTTTTAATAACATCTTCGGCGGGCTTTCCCTGCGGAGTAAAATCAATTTTATTCATTCCCCATGAATAATTTTCACCATACCACTTCCACACAAAACCTCCTGCGAACCAGTTTTTATTTGCAAAGCTTTCATAAAATCCTTCGTATGCATTTGCCTGGGCAATATTGTTAACAGAACTCCCATCCTCTTTCCATGGTTCCGCGGTACAAGCATCTGCATTTCCGTAGCCGTATTCAGTAAACAGAACACGCGGTTATTCTCATCACTAATTTTTTCCAGGGCGGACAAATATTTATCCCATGCTTCTGCAATAGACTCTGTGGATGGAGTTATGTCGCTTAGCAAAGGGAATAAGCATCAATACCAACAAAATTTAATTGTTTCCAGAATGGCACTTTATCATAATCATCCCAGTTGGCGGCATAAGTGATTTGCCCCTGAAATAACTTCTTTACAGTATCAATCAACCGGTTCCAAAACAACGGCCTTTGCGTTATTGTATTCCCAAGCTCAGTTCCTATACAGAATAATTCCGCATGAGTAGAATCAGCGATTTTTGCAAAATGTGAAATATAATCCAGGTAACTATTTCCCCATAGCTTCCAACTTTCTTCATCTGGTAATTTAAATAGTCCTGTGTAAACACCATCCTGAATCCATAAGTGTGGTTTAATCATCACAGATAAATTGTTTTGCCTTGCAATTTGTATACATGTAATTACACCTTTATCAGTTTCACCCCACCATTGTTTGTTTGAATTATAAATAACTGATGGCCTGTCTGTACTACAAAAAGCATAAGGCATTATAGCAACAGCATTTGCATTAATATTTTTTATCCGGGCAAATTCATTAGAACCAATTTCATTTACTGTCGCCACAAGACCTACTCCTTTTATTGAAAACCCACTCGTAGTTTTTGTATTTTGACCAGAAACTTTTCCTGTTAATTTAATTTTCCCCCTGTTTAAATCATTACATCCACAATTGAAAAGAAATATCCATAGTGGAAGAAAAACTTATAGAATTGATTTATGCAAAATAAATTCAGGTTATATTATTTCATTAAAGATTTTGTTTTACTTGATTAATGACAAGTATAAAAAAAAATAAAAATGAGTTTTTGATTATCAGAAAAAAACTCCGGGAATATTTTTTTGTTTGCTTCTGAATTGTTATTACATAGAAAAAATTATTCTACAATGCCATCTAATATTACTTTATAAACTTAAAATTGTCTCCATCAAATAATCCCAAATCACTAAGCTTTAAATGAGGTATTACCAGCAATGCCATAAAAGATAAAGTCATAAATGGTGCAGATAGTTGAGCTCCTAATAGCTTTGCTGCTTTATCAATCTGAGTGTATGCTTCTGCAACCTTATATCCATCATCATTAGTCATAAGGCCGCCTACAGGCAACGGTAATATTTTTTCAAATGATGAATTACTGACATCAACACAACTTATCCCACCTTTCTTTTCAATTATCAGGTTCACTGCTTTACACAAACTTTTATCGTCAACGCCAACTGCGATTATATTATGGCTGTCGTGTGCAACTGAAGAAGCAATAGCCCCTTTTTTTAGCCCAAAATTTTTAATAAATCCTTTGGCGATTGGTGCATCTTTATACCGGTTAATTACAACTATTTTTAAAACATCATTTTTTATATCACTAATATAAAATCCATTTTCTCCATAAGGAGTCCTTTGGACAATGTATGGTTTTACGATTTTTTTGTTAGTAATAAGCTGACCATCCAGGGCCTCAATCGCTTCAACCTCTGAAGGAAAGTCAGCGACCGGAAATTTAAATTCTGAAACTTTCTTTTTATTGCAATTAAAATTATTTATAATAGGGGATCTTGATGCAAAAATTTTAGAGACACCTTTCTCTGCAACTTGTACTCCATTTATATAAGTAGCCATCACTTCAAAATTTACAAGATCTTTTACCGCAATAAAATCGGCAGGGTCTCCTGTTCTCATCAAACCAACATTCATTTTATAATGCTTAACCGGGTTGATACATGCAGCCTGCAGTACATCAAAAACATCAATACCTTTAGCAACTGCTCTTTTGCAAAGATCATTAATGTGCCCGGTCACAAGACTGTCAGGATGTTTGTCATCGCTGCAAAACATAATTTCATAAGGATGATTGTGAAGTAAATCAATTAAAGCATCAAAATTTTTCGCAGCGCTTCCTTCGCGAATCAAAATCTTCATTCCATATTTTAATTTATCAGCAGCCTCCTCTTTTGTAAAACATTCATGGTCGGTACTAATTACTACCTGGCCTGGCATGCCCGCTTCAATATATTTTTTTGCGGCCTCACCTCTTAATCCCGGAGCATGCCCATCAACGGGCTTCTCATACTTTTTCGCTGAATTTATTTTCTTCATCACTTCTTCATCTCCATGCAATACACCGGGGAAGTTCATCATCTCGCTCAGGTAATTAATTTCGCCTTTGGCTAAAAGCTTGTCAACTTTTTCTGCATTAAGTGTGACACCTGCGGTTTCAAAAATAGTTGCAGGAACACAACTCGGGGCGCCAAAATGAAATTTAAAAAGAACTTCTTTACCATTATCAATCATAAATTCAACACCTTCAACACCGCAAACATTTGCGATCTCATGTGGATCACTTATAGTTGCGACAGTTCCATGCACTACAGCAAGCCTTGCGAATTCTGATGGAACAAGCATTGAACTTTCAATATGCACATGTGCATCAATAAAACCCGGAAGAATAAAAAATGAATGATCTTCCTGTGGCCCATTATTTTCAATAAAATTAATTTTTCCATTTGAAACAGACACCGAACCAGAAAAGATTTTTCGGGCTTCAATATCGACAATATTTGCTTTTAATTTAAAGTTCATTCACATTAAATTTATTCTGAAATATATATATATTGTTATACTGATTTCAAGGACTTAAATTTATTGTTTCTTAAAGGAATTGAAAAAAATAACGGCTTAAATATTGCCTTATCTTGCACAACTAAAATTGTTATAAGTGAAAAATATTATTCTCTTCGTCCTGTTTATCCTTGCACTTGTATTTTTTCAATTTGCCACAGCGCAATCAGTTGATGATATTATAAGCCATTATATAACGGCACGTGGAGGTATTGATAAATTAAATTCCGTTCAATCAATTTACCTGGAGGGAACAAGGCAAATGATGGGCAGCGAGGTTCAGGTAAAGGTTACAAAAGTCGAGGGAAAATTGTTTAGAACAGATTTTGAATTCGGCGGGAACAACGGTTACACTATTGTAACTACTGAAAAAGGATGGTCTTATATTCCTATGCGTTCTGATAAGCCTAATGAAATTCCCGCACCCGTTTTGAAATCAATGCAAAGCCAGCTCGATATTGCGGGACCACTTGTTAACTATAAAGCTAAAGGCTACCAGGCAGCATTAAAAGGAAAAGAAAATATAAATGGGAATGAAGCTTTCAATATACAATTGACTTCTTCTGATGGAAAGAATATTACTTATTACATTGACGCCAAGACAGACATGCTTATACAGACAAGACAAATGAGTGAAGGCGGACGTAACGGTGGTGGACAGTCGAAAGAAATAATAACAAATTTTAAGGACTACATGGATGTAGGTGGTATTATGTTCCCCCAAACTGTAATTACTGAAGGCGAAGGAATGGGCGCAGGCGCAATGACATTTGACAAGATTGAAATCAACGTTCCAGTTGATGAAAAACTTTATCAGCCTTCTAATTAGTGATGGGTTATTATTTATGAGTTATCAAGATATAGTGATAAGTTATCAGTTTTGAGTTATCAGTTTTGAGTTCATAGTAACCTTGCAATCCCTGTATCTTGGCTCCTCTGCATCTTTGCATTAATAATCCTTCTTTCTGTACATTCGTAGCCAAATAAATGAACGCTATACATGAGAAGATTTTTATTAATGCTTATCGCCTTTTTAGTTATAAGCATTTCATTCGCCCAAAAGAAAAAATCAGCAGGCATTTCACATGATTACGAAGACAGTCTCCTTTTATCAACTACCAAATTTAGGCTGGTTGGGCCTTTCCGCGGTGGAAGGAGCGGAGCAGTAGCCGGAGATTATAAAGATAAAAACACTTTTTATTTTGGAAGTACAGGTGGCGGAGTATGGAAAACACAGGATGGGGGAAGCAACTGGAAAAATATTTCTGATAAATTTTTTGGAGGGTCAATTGGCAGTGTTGCGGTTGCTCCTTCCAACTCTTCGATTATATACGTTGGGGAGGGCGAGTCAACCCTACGCGGCAACGTTAGTGAAGGACATGGCATGTGGCGAAGTGATGATGGAGGCCGCAACTGGAAACATATTGGCCTGAATAATTCAAGGCACATCATGCGTATTGTAGTCCATCCAAACAATCCTGATATCGTGTGGATAGCAGCCCTTGGGCATCTGTATGGCCGGTCAAATGAAAGAGGAATTTATAAAACTGTTGATGCTGGCAAAACATGGAAAAAAACTTTATTCAGTGATGATCAAAGTGGAGCTGCTGAATTAGTAATGGAACCAGGCAATCCATCTAATTTGTATGCGGCAACGTGGACGGTTATGCGCACTCCGTACAGTCTTGAAAGCGGTGGCCAGGGAAGCGCATTATGGAAAAGTAAAGATGGTGGAGAAAACTGGGAAAAGCTAAATAACAAAAAAGGATTTCCCGGAAAAACAACGATTGGTAACATTGGAATTGCAGTGTCACCTGCAAATCCGGAAAGAGTGTTTGCACTTGTAGAATCAGAAAAAGGTGGTTTGCTGCGGAGTGAGGACGGGGGCGAAACCTGGGCCAATGTGAGCACTGATGCTAACATACGCCAGCGTGCATGGTATTTCAGCAAAATTTATTGCGATCCAAAAAATGCGGATGGCATTTATGCACTTAATGTAAATATGTATGGCAGCACAGACGGTGGTAAAACTTTTAAAGAAATAAACACTCCGCACGGAGACCATCACGATCTTTGGATCGATCCTGAAAATAGCAACCGCATGATAGTTGGAGATGATGGCGGGGCACAGGTAAGTTTTGATGCAGGCGCTAACTGGAGCACATATCAAAATCAGCCTACAGCACAATTTTACAGGGTATCAACCGATAACAATTTTCCATACAGGTTATTGGCTGCCCAACAGGATAATTCTACCGTGCGAATTTTATCAAGAACAGAAGGAAACCAAATTGACCAAAGCAACTGGACACCTACGGCCGGTTTCGAAAGTGGCTATGTTGTAGCAGATCCTGCAAATCCCGATATTGTTTATGGTGGCAATTACGGAGGTTTTATTTCAAGGTATGATCATAAAACCGGTGAGAACCGTGCTGTAAGTGTATGGCCAGTTTATGATTTGGGAAACGGAGCTGATATTTCCAAATACCGTTTTCAATGGAACTTTCCTATTTTCTTTTCGCCGCATAATCCTAAAAAATTATATGCCGGAGGGAACATGTTATTTGCAACTGAGAATGAAGGGGCAACGTGGAAAGCGCTGAGCGGCGATCTTACAACAAATGATAAAAGCAAACAAAAATCAAGTGGCGGGCCTATTACCCAGGATAACACAGGTGTGGAAGTGTATTGCACCATCTTTACCGGCATGGAATCTCCGCTTGAAAAAGATCTGCTATGGACGGGCAGTGATGACGGCCTGATTAATTTAAGCAAAGATGGAGGAGCGAATTGGGAAAATGTTACTCCACCCGCTGCAGGCAAATGGATGATGTGGAATTGCGTGGAAGCAGATCCTTTTAAAAAGGGAACTGCATATTTCGTAGGTACAAAATATAAAACGGATGATTATACGCCTTACATTTTTGTTACTAATGATTATGGAAAAACATGGAATAAGATAACTAACGGCATAGCTCCCACGCATTTCACAAGATGCCTGAGAGCGGATAAGAAAATTCCCGGCTTACTTTATTGTGGAACAGAATATGGAATGTATATAAGTTATGATTATGGAGAAAATTGGAAACCCTTTCAATTAAATCTTCCTATCGTTCCTATCACTGACCTCGCAACAAAGAATAATGATCTTGTAGTAGCAACTCAGGGAAGGGCCTTTTGGATACTCGATGACTTAAGCGTAATTCAAAACATGGAAAAAAATATTACGCAAAAAGATATTTATATTTTTCCTGTTGAAGGTTCCTGGCGTATGGATGGTTCTCAAAATCTGAATGTAAAAAATGCCGGTATGAATCCGCCAAATGGTGTAGTTGTAAACTATTTTCTTAAGGATATTTCAGATAGCGCTTTATTAAAAATTCTTGTGTTGGATAATAACAAAAAAATAGTTAGCAGCTATAGCACCAAACCTTCCGGCGATACTGCGAAAATAGAAGCTGCAAAAGGAATGAATCAATTTGTATGGAATATGAATTATGCAGCTTCAGAAAAAATTGATGGGATGATCTTATGGAATGGTAATGTACTCGGGCCGAAGGCGATACCAGGGAAATATTTTATTCGTATTATTAAAGAATCTAAAGATAGTGTGGAAGCAGAAGCCAATATAAAATCAAATCCCAATTTCAAAGAAACCCAACAAGAATATGAAGACCAGTTTAATTTTCTGTTATCAGTAAGAGATAAGTTTTCTGAAATACAAAAAGGAATAAAAAACATTCGTGAAATAAGAAAACAAATAACAGATTTTATGGGCAGGCAGGGAATTGATACTGCCGGTGCAATAAAAATGATGGCCGATTCAATCAATAAAGGAATGACAAAAATTGAAGAAGCACTTTACCAGACCAAAGCAAAGAGCCAGCAAGATGTATTAAACTATCCAATCCGGTTGAACGACCAGGTTTCAGGGCTTTATGATTATGCAGCATCAGGTAATTATCCTCCAACCCAACAGGTAAAAGATGCCTATACCTTTCTAACCGGAAAAGCTGATGCTGAATTAAAAAAATTGAAAACTATAATGGAAGTTGATGTGTCAAAATTCAATGCATTGGTAAGGGAAAAGCAATTGCCAGTAATAGGTGTGAAGAAAGAATAACTATATTTATTTCAATAAATCCGGTCTTTTTTCGGTAGTTTTTTTTACTGCCTGGTCATCTCGCCAGTCTTCAATTTTAGAATGGTTGCCACTCATTAAAACATCTGGGACTTTCCATCCTCTGAATTCTTCAGGCCTGGTGTAGATAGGTGGCGCCAGCAAGTTATCCTGGAAAGAATCTGTCAAAGCAGAAGTTTCATCATTGAGCACACCGGGTATTAATCTCCCAATAGCATCTGTCAAAACAGCTGCACCCAATTCCCCTCCGCTCAATACATAGTCGCCTATAGAAATTTCCTTTGTAATAAAATGATCGCGTACCCGCTGATCAACACCTTTGTAATGACCGCAGATCAATAACAGATTATTTTTTAATGATAATGCATTTGCATCTTTTTGTGTAAACTTCTCTCCATCAGGTGTAAGAAAAATTATTTCATCATAATCAGTTTCTTTTTGCAAAGATTCAATTGCATTTGCTATAGGCTCTACCATCACTACTAATCCTGCACCACCACCGAACTGGTAATCATCTACCTGGCCATGTTTATAATTAGTATAATCTCTAAGGTTGAAAACATTCACTTCAAGTAATTTTTTTTCTTTTGCACGTTTTAAGATTGAATGGGCAAAGAAACTTTCCATTAATTGCGGAACTACAGAAATGATATCAATCTTCATTTTGCAAACTTAAACAAATGTGCATGGTATGGCCATACCTCACAGGTAAAATTCTGTGAGGTATTACAAAGACTTAAATTCATCCAAATCTCTTTTTTCTTTTTTAGTGGGCCTTCCCTGTTTACTTTTTCTTTTACCTGTATTAAAAACAAAGGCGGTTAAGTGTACTTTTTCTATAGATTCTTCTGGTGTGAGATCAATATAATATTTTATAGCTTCAGAAAATTGAACCCTGTTATGTAATAATTCTACAACCTGTATTATCCATTTTTTAGCTTCCGTTTTTACTTCATATTGCTCACTAATATTTACCGGTTTTGCAGCTTTCACATTTATTCCCAGGCATTTTACTTTACCATTATTGCATGCTTCGGCGGAAAGGCTCCGTGTTTTAAATATCCTTATTGCCCATAAATATTTATCGATCCTTAATTTTTCTTTTTCAGCCATATACAAATTTATTAAAGAATATCATTAGCGTTTTGATATTAGTCGAACAGATTCAATTGGTTATGATTTAGTTCTTTGAAATATTGTTTTTGAGTTTGGTGAAACAGTTGATTTATGGGCATTTTTTCAAAAATGGAAATACTTAAAATCTGTAGTATTTCG
>DASYOM010000065.1:0-40182 GCA_036007765.1 Chitinophagaceae bacterium
ACATAACCTCTTGATTTTTAGGCAAACATAAAATTTTACGCACCTGAAAAAATCAAGTCGTCTTAGGCATGAAACCCTATGAAACTCAATATTGACAATATTTTCAAAGAACTACTAATTGCGATAACGCAATACTAATGATAATTTTTCAATACAACCCAAAGCAAATTGTAATTTATTGCGGGGAAAATGATCTGGCAGCATCTGATACAGTAACTGCAAATATGGTGTTCTCAAGATTTACTCAACTGTTTGATTTGATCCGAAACAAAATGCCACAGGTTCCCATTGCCTTTGTTTCTCTCAAGCCAAGTCCAAGCCGTGTTCATTTGATGAACAAAATGAAAAATGCCAATAACATGATCAAAGATTTTTTGAAGAATAAAGACAAAACAGCTTTCATTGATGTATATTCTAAAATGCTTAATGCTGATGACGCACCTATAAAAGATATTTTTCTTGAAGACAATCTTCACATGAATGCAAAAGGTTATGCTATCTGGAAAAAAATAATTGAGCCTTATTTGGTAAAAAAATAAAAATTTGATATGAGATTAATTAAACGGTTGCTGATTGTATTATTTGTTACATGTTCTTTACCTGCTTTTACCCAATCGCCGCAGGATATGAAATCCGATAGCTATCGGATGAAAAACTTCATTGATGCATTAATGAAAAAGATGACGCCGGACGAAAAGATCGGGCAATTGAATTTACCCGGCGCAGGTGATATCGTTACAGGCCAGGCAGGTAATTCAGATATTGGAAAAAAAATCAAAGAAGGAAAAGTGGGTGGACTGTTAAACATTAAAGGTGTTGAAAAGATCCGGGCAGTACAAAAAGTAGCTGTTGAAGAAAGTCGTCTAAAAATCCCGATGCTATTTGGCATGGATGTAATTCATGGCTATCAAACCGTGTTTCCCATACCGTTAGGCTTATCATGCAGCTGGGATATGAGCCTGATACAAAACTCAGCAAGAGTTGCAGCGCAGGAAGCAAGTGCAGATGGTATTTGCTGGGCCTTTTCACCAATGGTTGATATTGCCCGTGATCCGCGCTGGGGGCGTATTGCTGAAGGCTCGGGAGAAGATCCTTACCTCGGTTCACAAATTGCGGAAGCTATGGTAAAAGGTTACCAGGGGAGTGATCTTACTAAAAATAATACGATCATGGCATGTGTTAAACATTATGCTTTGTACGGCGCTGCTGAATCCGGACGTGATTATAATACTACTGACATGAGTCATCAAAGAATGTATAATGAATATTTCCCTCCATATAAAGCTGCAGTAGATGCGGGAGTGGGAACTGTGATGGCATCGTTCAATGAAGTGGATGGCATACCTGCGACAGCCAGTAAGTGGCTGATGACTGACGTGCTTCGGAAACAATGGGGCTTCAACGGCTTTGTGGTTACAGATTATACCGGTAATAATGAAATGATCGCTCATGGCATTGGTGATCTTCAAACAGTTTCCGCAAGAGCATTAAGCGCGGGTATTGATATGGATATGGTAGGAGAAGGTTTTCTCACAACTTTAGAAAAATCATTGAAGGAAAAAAAAGTAACACAACAACAAATTGACCTGGCCTGCAGGAAAATTTTAGAAGCAAAATATAAATTGGGTTTGTTTAACGATCCGTATAAGTATTGTGATGAGAACCGTTCAAAGACAGAAATATTCACAGATGCCAATAGAAAAACAGCAAGAGAAACTGCTGCACAAAGTTTTGTTTTATTAAAGAATGATAATAGTACTTTGCCTATAAAGAAATCAGGTACGATTGCCTTGATAGGCCCTTTGGCAGATGCTAAAGAAAACATGACGGGCACATGGAGTGTTGCCGCAGATTTTTCAAAATCTATTTCTGTACTTGCAGGTTTACAGAAGGCGGTAACCAACAATGCAAGAGTTGCATATGCTCTTGGCGCTAACCTTTCACAGGATAGCCTGTTCGAAGAAAGAGCAGGAATGTTTGGTAAATCATTTAAAAGAGACTCACGTCCGGCGCAGCAAATTATTGATGAAGCGGTTGCTGTTGCCAATCGAAGCGATGTAATTGTTGCAGCACTTGGTGAGTCTGCTGAAATGACCGGTGAGGCCAGCAGTGTAAGTAATATTGAAATTCCGCAATCACAAAAAGATTTATTGAAAGCCCTGGTTAAAACAGGCAAGCCTTTGGTGCTCGTATTATTTACCGGCAGGCCTCTCGCATTGAAATGGGAGAATGAGAATGTTCCTGCAATTCTTAATGTTTGGTTTGGTGGCTCAGAAGCAGGAGACGCTATAGCGGATGTATTATTCGGAGATGTAAATCCTTCCGGCAAACTCAGTACAACTTTTCCTCAGAACGTTGGGCAGGTGCCTCTGTACTATAATCATAAAAATACGGGCCGGCCCCTCCAGGGCAAATGGTTTCAGAAATTTCAATCCACTTATTTAGATGTTTCCAATGATCCTGTGTATCCTTTTGGCTATGGCTTAAGTTATACAACATTCTCTTATAGCGATGTTAAGCTGAGTGATAGTTCAATGAAAAGCGCTGGAACTATCACGGCAACTGTTACTGTTACCAATACTGGCAAAACGAGTGGAAAAGAAGTCGTTCAAATGTATATACGTGATATAGTGGGCAGCACAACGAGACCAATAAAGGAATTAAAAGGATTTCAAAAAATTGATCTAAAAGCAGGAGAATCAAAAACAGTAACCTTTAAGATTACCAACGATGACCTTAAATTTTATAATTACGATTTGAAATATGCATCAGAGCCGGGAGATTTCAAATTATTTATCGGCGGAAACAGCCGCGATGTAAAAGAAGCTGATTTCAAATTGCTTTAGTAAACTACGGGGATTTTATTGAAAGCTTATGCACTTTTTTATTATGGAAATATCTCATAATTTTCTTTGATATAATATCTTTACAAGATTCTAATTAAGGCACGTAAATTTGCATTCAATTTTTATGAGCGGGCAATTAAAATTTGAATGGACAGGAAAAATATTTTAAACAGCGGTATCCCTATATCAATTTCATTAACCCCCACATTAGAGGCAGAGAATATAAAGCCGCAGATACCCCAAAATAAAAAAAGGCTTATTACTATTGCATCTTTATCTGTTGTAATTGCAGTATGTATAAGCTTTATTGCAAGGTTTCTTGTGTACCTTATTGATTTTGTTACAAACATTTCTTTTCACGGCACATTTTCTATTTCACATTCAAGCCCGGCAGATAACTCATTGGGGTGGCTGGCAATTATAGTGCCGGCGGTTGGAGGTATTATTGTAGGGCTTATGGCTTTGTATGGGTCAAAAGCTATCCGTGGGCACGGTATTCCTGAAGCAATGGAACAAATACTTACCAATCAAAGTAAAATAAAGCCCGCCATTACCTATCTAAAACCTATTTCATCGGCTATTGCAATTGGCACCGGCGGGCCTTTTGGTGCCGAGGGCCCAATTATTGCAACAGGCGGCGCTTTAGGCTCTACAATAGGGCAGCTTTTAAAAATAACCCATAACGAAAGAAAGATTTTATTAGCCTCAGGAGCTACTGCGGGCATGGCTGCGATTTTCGGAAGTCCTATTGCCGGTATCTTTCTTGCCATCGAGTTATTATTATTTGAATTTTCACCCCGCTCTATTATTCCCGTTGCATTAGCATGCATTACCGGCGCTGCCGGCCACCATTTTCTTTTTGATGCAGGCCCGGCATTTGCAATAAAAAGATTTATTGAGCCGCCTTCCAATACTGCATTATTTACATACAGCATCATCGGCATTACTATCGGGCTATTATCCGTGCTGGTAACAAAAATTGTTTATTTCATTGAAGATCTTTTTGAAAAGCTGCCTGTGCACTGGATGTGGTGGCCGGCAATAGGAGGGCTTGCTGTGGGCATTATTGGCTATTATGCACCTAATACACTTGGTGTAGGTTATGAAAATATTACCAATATACTTTCGGGCAGCATGGCAATGAACGTTGTGCTCACCTTATGCATATTTAAATTTATTTCATGGGCAATTGCCTTGGGCAGTGGTACTTCCGGCGGCACACTGGCGCCATTGCTTACCATTGGCGGGGCCTCAGGTGCATTAATAGGTAGCATAATAATTTACTTTTTTCCTTCTTCGGGTATTACGCTTACGCTCGCTGCTTTAACGGGCATGTCGGCTATGTTTGCAGGCGCATCGAGGGCTTTGCTTACTTCTATCATTTTTGCTTTGGAAGTTACCGGCCAGTCTAATGCGTTATTGCCACTGCTTGCATCCAGCACTGCTTCTTATTTCATTTCATTTTTCCTTATGGAGAATACAATCATGACCGAGAAAATTACAAGGCGTGGTGTAAAAACGCCCCACTCTTATGAACCTGATATTCTGGAAAAAATATTAGTGAAAGAGGTAATAAAAGAAAATGAACTCGTAATAAGTGAAGAGAATAGCATAAGTGAAGTGAGGCAGTGGCTTGAGAAAGAGAAAGACTACATCAGTAATTATTTTATTATTGTAAGCAACAATAATCATTTCAGGGGCATAGTTAGCTCTTCCAGCTTATTCAGCAGTCATCATAATGAGGATAACCAAATTGGAAGCTTAATTAAGCGAAATGGTATTTCAATAGATAGGGACAACAGTTTACGTACGGCTGTAGAAATGATGGCAAGAGAAAATATTGATATTTTACCGGTGGTGTCTAAAGAAAAAACTATGCTGGGTGTATTATCTTATAAAGAAATTATTGCTGCTTATAAATATGGGATAGATGATCATGAAAAAAAACATCCAAGCATTTCTTTAAAAAGAAATAGTTTAAAAATATTAATTCGGGGTCAAAAATTAATAACTACGGGTAGGAGAAAATTCTTGAATAAGTAAAATACGCGGAAGGGAAAAACAAATGCATACAATGGATACGCTACAAAATAAAGCTTATGAAAAAAATGTATCCTTTCAAAAAAAAGTATGGATAACTGCTGCGGTATTTTCTTTGTTTATAATTTTCATTCTTTTATTTAATGCTTTATTTAGCGTACTATTATTAATATTAGCCGGTGTGTTGATCGCTGTTTATTTCTATGGTTTTGCCGGCATTCTTCAAAGAAGTTTCCATTGGCCACAAAAGCTTTCCATAATTTTATCCGTTATTATAAACTTAATTTTAATTGCTGCCATTATATGGTTTGTTGGGGCAAAAATTCAACAACAGTCATCACAGTTGGCTGATACATTACCTGCAACATTGCAAAACGCCAAAGAGCAAATTAGCAAAAGCTCTATTGGCAGGAAATTAATTGAACAATTGGATTCTTCAGGTGATACAACAAAAGCGCTATCGGTAATTAAACGATTATTTTCTTCAAGTTTTGGCATACTAAGCGATTTGTATATTGTTATCTTACTGGGCGCATTCTTTACGGCATCGCCTTCTCTCTATAAAAAAGGTATGGTTGCCTTACTGCCTTCTAAAGCAAAAGAAAAAGGCGCAGATATCATAAATAAAATAAACAACATCTTAAAGAAGTGGTTAAAAGGACAAATTTTTGGTATTGCATTCATCGGCGTTTTAACTGCTGTAGGCTTGCTTATTATAGGGATGCCTTTAGTGCTAACCTTAGCCATAATCGCAGGACTGCTTAATTTTATTCCAAACTTTGGGCCACTGATAGCATTAGTACCTGCTGTACTCATAAGCCTTACGCAAGGCCCGGAAACAGCCCTGATAATTATTTGTATGTACACGTTTATACAAATAATTCAAAGTGCAGTAACACAGCCATTGATTCAAAAAAAGATGATTAATATCCCCCCTGCATTAACTATTATAGGGCAGGTTGCTCTTGGTTTATTGGCCGGCTTTTGGGGAGTGTTGCTTGCCACACCTATAATTGCAATTTTAATGATAGTTATTAAAGAGCTGTATATTAAAAAGCAATAAATTATATATTCGTTCTGTAAATCGTAAATAATAACACTCATATTTTTGACCTCCCGCAACTAACAATTGCGTTGAGTATTTCGAACTATAAAATTTGTTATTAAAGGTTACATCATGTGAAGCCGGTGAAAGGTCACCTGGCTTTTAAATTTATAACAATGGAAATGGAACGATTTTAGTGGTAATTTATTCATGACTATTAAAGAAAATTTCAGTCATTTTTATAAATATGCATTTGTACCGGCCATTCTATACTGCATCCCTGTTTTATTTTTTATAAAAGAAGATACCTACCGCGATACATGGCTTTTGTATCTTGGAAATGGTATATTTCTTGCCTGCCTGTTTATTTTAAAGGTTATATATAACAGCAAAAGAAATACTAATGTTTCAATAGCTTACAATGGATGGGTGGTAACCTTTATCGGTATCATTTTTTCCTGCATGCTCATCGTCGGTTTATTAATTTTATTTGTTCCCCGGGCAAATCATATAAATTCAATGCGGGAAGCTTTGCAACAAACACCTGCAGCAATAAGTAATAGAAATATGTATGGCTTATGGTTTATATTATTTGCCAGCGCCATCATCGGAAATTTCTGCGCCGGGGCCTTTGCTACATTAATTGCAAAAGGGGCATTAGCAAAAGACCCTGCATGAATAAATTAATAAATCATTCATGATTTCCTGCATGATTATTGAAATATATAGAGTGAATAAATAATACACAGAATATGAAACACCTAACGAAACAAGTAGAAGAAAAAGAGGCGCTTAAAGGTATTATATTGATCTTAATACTAGAAGCGGTTGCTTTGTTTATTTTTTATGTTATCAATACTTAAAAATAACGGTTCAAAGCTATTGATGTTATGTTAGAGATGCAGGGCTTTAAAATCATTAGCACAAACTTGTAATAAAGGCGACTGCTACTTGATAACCTTTTCGGGAACATAAAAAGTAAAAATCCGCGTCTTTTCCCGCCCGGTGGAAAAACCGACCAGGGATGTGAATTCCTGTAAATATATTTTTCCTTAAAGAATATTAGATTTGTAAAAAGAATATATGCCGGTCATAGCAATGTTTTATGGGCTATTTGTAAGTATGTATTATCTTGATAACAAACAGCACAATCACCCTCACTTCACGTTAGATATGGAGAATTGGAAGCCATCCATCAAATACCTGATGGATTTTGATTAGAAGGTTCTTTGCCCTCAAACAAAGCAAAATTAATACAGGCATGGATTTGAGATACATAAAGAAGATCTAATCGCTAACTGGCAGTTAGCGGCAGGTGGTAATACAATTTTTAAAATTGATCCTTTAAAATAATGAATCCAGGAGCAAAAAATGTTTCCTATCAGAGTCCGCACCATCTCATTATCACTTTTACTAATGGAGAGGTAAAAAAATTTGATTTGCGGCCATACTTAGATTATCCTGTATATTCTGATTTAAAGAATGAATCTTACTGTAGCAAAGCCACTGTGCAAAATGGAACAGTTATCTGGAGTGAAGAAATTGACATTGACCCTGACAGATTATACCTGGAAAGTAAATAATTTTAAATATCAAGCATGATAAAAAATAAAGTGTTTCCGGGAATCATTCTTCTAATGATGATTCCTTTTTCCTGCTCAAGGAAAATGTTGTCTGAAAGAAACGTAGCAGCACAACCGGCAACTACAAAGAACATCGAATTCTGGTTAACTAAAAGTGACCAATCGACTTTATTGCAAAAGCAGCCTGCACTTTCGTTTGGCATGGCCGCAAATAGTGATGCTACGATAAATGTTGATACCGCTCAAACCTTCCAGACTATTGATGGTTTTGGTTATTCGTTAACCGGTGGAAGCGCTTATGTTATAAACCGGCTATCCCTTCCCGCTAGAATCAATTTATTGAAAGAGCTTTTTGGCAATGATAGTAATTCGATTTCTATAAGTTATTTAAGGATCAGTATTGGGGCTTCTGATCTTAATGCTTCCGTATTCAGTTATGATGATATGCCTGCCGGCCAGGCTGATGTTAATCTTGATCATTTTTCTCTTAATCCCGATAAAGCTGATGTGATACCACTATTAAAAGAAATTCTTGACATTAATCCTGCTATTAAAATTTTAGGTTCTCCGTGGAGCCCGCCTGTTTGGATGAAAGATAATGGTAATTCAAAGGGAGGAAGTTTACTTCCACAATATTATGATACTTATGCAAAGTATTTTGTAAAGTATATTCAGCAGATGAAAACTGAAGGCATAACCATTGATGCCATCACTCCACAAAATGAACCTTTGCATCCCGGTAATAATCCGAGCATGCTGATGATAGCAGAGCAGGAAAGAGATTTTATTAAAAATAATCTCGGGCCTGCGTTTCAGGTTGCCGGTATCAACACAAAAATTATAACCTACGATCATAATTGCGATCGCCCTGATTACCCGTTAACAATATTGAATGACGCGGCGGCGAGGGCTTTTGTAAACGGATCGGCGTTTCATTTATATGGAGGCGATATAAGCGCCTTATCACAAGTCCACGATGCGTATCCTGGCAAGGCAGTTTATTTTACGGAACAATGGACAGGCTCCAAAGAAGCTTTTGAAGGCAATCTTAAATGGCATGTAAAAAATGTGATTATAGGTTCCATGCGCAACTGGAGCCGCATCGCATTAGAATGGAATCTTGCCAGCGATCAGAATTATAATCCGCACACACCAGGTGGCTGTGATGAATGTAAAGGAGCATTGACTATTAATGCATCGGTAAGCAGAATGGTAAGTTATTACATTGTTGCACATGCTTCAAAATTTGTTCCTCCCGGTTCTGCACGTATAGGAAGTAATATCACTGGTAATCTGTACAATGTCGCATTTAAAACTCCTGCCGGGAAAAAAGTATTAATTGTTGAAAATGACGGAACAACATCTGCTGATTTTAATATTGCTTTTAACGGCAAATCAGTAACGACAACTTTGCCTGGCGGTGGAGTTGGGACTTATGTTTGGTAAAGTTATAGAACGCTCATTGTTTTAATTACTATCGATGAAGTATCGGATAAAGTATATAGCTGTCTTTTTCATTTCTTTTCATTTGCACACTTTATTATTTGCCGCCGATAGTGTTATTGTCAGTTCCCCCGATAAAAAAATTATTGTAGCGGTTCATTATTCCGGAAAGCTTAGTTATAGTATCAGCTATGGCGGGAAGGTCATTGTGCAGCCATCGTACATTGATCTTACTTTATCTGATGGGCATAGCCTTTCAGATAACCTCAGCATAATAAAAAAATCTATCAGGGCATTTAATGAAAAGATTATTTCTCCTGTTCCTGAAAAACGAAAAGAGATCATTAATAATTATAACGAACTGTCGTTACAATTCAGGCAGCCTTATGGTTTATTGTTAAGAGTATATGATGATGGCATTGCTTATAGAATTGTTACCCGCTTTAAAGATTCGGTTTTTATAAAAAACGAGGTTGCCTTATTTAATTTTGATGAAGGAAAAAAAGTGCTGTTACCAATTATTGAACCGCGAAAAGATGTAGATCGTTACCATACGAGCTTTGAACAACTGTACCAGTTAAAATCAATTGATAGTTTGACAAATGAAACGCTGGCCTATACGCCGGTGTTAGTTGGTACGGGCAATGAAATTAAAATAGCAATAACAGAGTCTGACCTTGAAGATTATCCCGGGATGTTTTTAGAAGGAACAAGTTCAAATGCCCTCAGGGGAGTTTTCGCACCTTTTCCCCTGGAGAAAAAAATGACCGTAGGAGGGTTTGAACAGGAAGTTGTTACGCGAAGGGCTAATTACATTGCAAAAGTAAAAGGCAGCAGAAGTTTTCCATGGAGAGTTTTGATGATCGCACCGGAAGATAAAGACCTGCCGGGAAATGACATAGTGTATCGCCTTGCTTCGCCATCTAAACTGCAGGATGCATCATGGGTAAAGCCCGGCTTATGTACTGATGAATGGATCATCAATATCAATCTTTTTAACGTGCCTTTCAAAAGTGGCGTAAATACGGCGAGCTGTAAATATTACATTGATTTTGCAAAGCGGTTCGGTTTTCAAAGAATAATGATGGATGCAGGATGGAGTAATAATAATAACCTCTTTGATATCACTCCTTCTATTAATATGGATACATTGTCAGCTTATGCAAAAAGTAAAAACATAAAGCTGAGCATGTGGACGCTGTGTTCCACCCTGGGCAGGCAGCTTGATAGTGCGCTCAGCCAGTTTAATAAATGGGGCGTTGATTTTATCATGACCGATTTTATAGACAGGGACGACCAGCAGATGGTAAACTTTTACACACGCATAGCAAAAGCCTGTGCAGAACATAAACTGATGATCATGTTTCATGGTGCTTACCCGCCAAAAGGATTCAACCGCACCTGGCCAAATGCAATAACCCGGGAAGGAGTGCTGGGCTCAGAATATAATATCTGGAGTGATAAGCCATCGCCCGAGCATGATGTAACGCTCCCGTTTACACGAATGCTGGCCGGGCCTATGGATTATGAACCTGGGATTTTAGATAATGCGACAAAGGAAAGTTTTAAGCCGGTGGGCTTTCAAAGAGTGATGAGCCAGGGAACACGCTGCCACCAGCTTGCAATGTTCATAGTATATGATAACCCCATGCAAATTTTTTCAGGTAATCCTTCGCAGGGCCTGCTGGAACCGGCTTTCATGGAATTGCTGGGAAGCCTTCCCACTACATGGGATGAAACAAAAATATTGGAAGCCAAAGTTTCGGATTATATAATTACTGCAAGGAAAAAAGGCAATGATTGGTATATTGGCGGGCTCACAGATTGGACAAGCCGTGAATTTTCCTTGCCCCTTGATTTTATCGATGAAGGAAATTATAAAGCTGAATTATGTATTGATGGCATGAATGCAGAAACGTATCCCTCCGATTATGCGATTAAAAAATTTGTATTAAAAAAAGGCGAGCTATTGAAAATTAAAATGGCTTCGGGAGGAGGGTTTCTGTTAAAGTTATCAAAGGAATAAACCAGGATATCTATGAAAAAAATAATATCGATACTTTATGCATTAATTTTTTTTAGCACCATTTCTTTTTCTCAATCGAATAAGGGCCAGGTCAGTTTATCAAAAATACCTATGCCCACGCAACATTACCAGGAGGAGTATACATTTGATTCAACAATTGATCCCGGAGCATGGACAAAACAAAAAAATGGAATGCATGTTTCTTTCGCAACAACTGATGAATCCTATTTCAGAAGTGAAATTCCCTCAACGTTAATACGGATAGCGGGGGGGCAAAACTAAGGACAGCAACTCTTTTATTATTTAATGATATGCGAATAGCGAAATGTGGGTTCTTCGCACTGAACGTTACTACGGATAGCCGGGGGTTTCATGCTACCCTCAAAACCATGAAATGAACCCCGCTGAGACGTCAAATTCAGCCACTCCTGTTTCATAAAACTTTGCCGATGAATATTTATATTCTTCAGGCAAGTTGCATAAGCCTGCTGCAACTGCGTTGTGGTGAATGTATTCCATCTTTTGCATAAATACTTCCTTTGTCCATAAATCTATATTTAAAGGATTGCACTTCCAGACCTGATATTTTCTATCTTTTGCATTTACATAAAATCTCTCCAGCACCTTTGGATGATTTTCTCCAAATCTCTTTGGATTGTTTGTGGTATGAACTTTAAAAAATTTCTTTGAATAGCATCTCTTTCATAGCCTTCCTGAATTTGCCAAATCAAATGCATATGATTACCCATAATACAGAAAACATTTACTTCAACCCATTTTTCTTTGACAAGGAATTTAAGGCTCTTTATGTTTACATCTTTATACTTATCTGCCTTTAAAAGATGCTTCCATTCCAAAATCGTTGCCGTGATATATTGAGAGTGATGATAGATAATATTGCTATGTATGTTTTGTTACTGCACAATTACTTTTGTATTATAAAGCTTTTCTCCATGGCTAACTATATTCACGACGAATATACCATTATGTAGGGGCGTGTTTATTTTGTATAAGCTTGCTTCGTTTGTAAGTACTATTTTCTGTGAAGAAATTTTTCTTCCTTCAATACTATACAATTCGATAGAAGCATCGCCTGCAACAGCATTAGAAGCCTTAACATAGATGTAATTATCACGGGCATAAGTCGACGCGTTTAAGCTTTGTTCTATGTCCATCTTAATATGTATGGTATGGTAATAATTCTTTCGGCCATCCCTATCGGTTTGGGATATACGGTAATAAGTAAGGCTATACGGATGCTGATCTGTAAAAGAATAATCATTTTCAGCATGCCCATTTCCAGTCGTTGCATTTACAGAAGCTACTGTTTCAAATGATCTGCCATCGCGGCTTTTTTCAATAGTAAAGAAGCCATTGTTCATTTCGTTTGTTGTGCCCCATTCCAGCGATACATTTTTTTGCAGAGGCCTAGGCTTACCACGAAAGTAAAGCCAGCTAACAGGAAGTGCACCGCAAACAGAAGATATGGTAACCGTTGATGCGGCAGTGCTGAAAGCCCCTGCAGTTGTGAGTGCCCTGCCATCAAGGTTAACTCCTGTCTTTAAGCTGATCGCTCCGCCTGTGCAAATAATAGTTCCTTTAATATCCGAAGCAACTTCCAAAGCAGCAGCGCCTGTTATTCTCCAAAACACATTGCTTGCCTTGGCCCCGTTAAGCAATGAAACTGTTGCCGCTGTTGTTGTAGAAAAAGCGCCATTGGTTACAATAACAAATATGCCATCGGGATTATTTTGGGCATCCAGGTAAAGTGTGCCTGTAAATGTTGCGGCCCCATCCATATAATAGGTATGTGGCGTAAGTACAAGGTCGTTGCCAAATTCAGTGGGACGTAATAATGTAATATCATGCGTAAGCAAGTCAAGATAATCACGCACTTTTATCAGATCACTTGCGCATACGCCTGTAGATACATCAGGAATAAGATGTATTGTACCATTTACTTTTAATTGATTATAGCCAGCGACTGAACCAAAATTTGATCCTATATCTCCCTTAACCGTTGTAGCAGCATCACCTGTTACATCTCCACTGCTGGAAAATATTGCATAACAGGCTGTGGAAAAAAGATCAGGAGCAGCAGGCCCTGTAAGTGGAGCTCTTCCACAACCGGAAGGAATATTCGCTGATATTTTATTTACACTAATAGCCCCGGTAGTAGTAAGCGCTCTTCCTTCAAGTGTAACATCAGGGTTTATATTTATTGCGGCATTGTTGGCAATGATGGTTCCTTTCATCACAGTAGCTACATTAAGCGTTACCACATCACCTGTTGTCCAGAATACATTACACGCCTGTGCGCCATTGATTAAGTTAACCTGCGAGGCTGCAGTCGTTGAAAATGCACCCCCAATATTTATAATAAATACAGCATTTGGGTTTAGTTGCCCGTCTAAATTAATCGTTCCGGTTAATGTAGCAGCCCCAAGTATTGAATACACACCGGCGTTAAGTGTCTCAGCGCCTAAGGCTGGCGCATGGCCTATTGGAGATGGAGCATTAATAAGTTGGGTATATGCAAGCAGCAGATCGCTTGCGGCCTGGTTAGTTGCTGCATTATTATCTTGCAACACGCCATTCACATTTCCAAAACCAGTGATGGCGCCTGCTCCATCTTTACCTACATCACCTGTAAGGTGTGTTTGAAAAGATATGCCGGTATTGCTTAAAGCGCCTGTGGATGAGAACAGCACAAAATTGGCTGCAGTGCCCAAATTATAAGGCTGCGCAAAAATGATATTTGGAAATAAAAAAGCGATAGCAATTAAAATGTGTATTACCTTTCTTTTCATGGTTGGTTATGTGTGAATTATGATATGCTCGAAGGAGCAGAATTCGAACGAAAGTAGTTCACTTCAGTTCAATATTACATAGCAAAATCCCTAAAAGCAAGTAGTTATAAAACTACAGGAATGCAAGTTTGTACCTTTTGGAAGTTCTAAACTTTCCAAAAGGTTTTTCACTACTGCAAATGTGCTCTATGCAAGAAATGCCGAAGGTTTCATTACACTTTAAGTATGTATTTTAGCCAATGACCATTTCTCAAGTTTGGCAGTTAGCTCTTCTAATCTTACAGGTTTGGAAATGAAATCGTCCATCCCGGCGTTGATACATTATGTACCCACACTTAGTTTCCTGAAAAATGTTTCAATATTTCAAAACTATTAGTTCCATCATGATAAAATTTTGCCGATGAATAATGATAATCTTCCGGCTTTTCGCATAACTCTGCCCGTACAGGATTGTAATGGATGTATTCTAACTTTTGAATGAACTTTTTTTTATTAAGCAGCTCAATAAATAATCGGTTCTCTTTTCCATACCTGGTAATCACGATCGTATTTATTTACTTTTAACGAAGTGTGAGAATCTTTATCATCTTTACTTATCGCATGTAATAATTGTTGTGCAGTACATTTCATAAAGGACGCTTGGTTTTGGATGGTGTAAAATTTTGTAAGGCTTGCCAGATAAGATGAAGATGATTATTCATGATAACAAATGCATTTAATGCTATCCCTTTTTTCATTAGATAAAAATTGGAGGCTGCCAATTATAATATCCTTATAGTTGTCATCAGCAAGCAATGGTTTCCATTCATTAATAGTAGCCGTAAAGTAATTTGCAGGATAGTATAATATTCTTCCTTCATTTTACTAATCTATAAAATTAATTGAAAGATATCTTGATCAAGGATAAGATAGATACGTTATAATTGTTTCGCCGTTGGTCGAAGACCAAACGGTGGCTCTCACGAGTGGATGGGCCGGGCCTGCAAAAAAGGCGAACACCTACGGAGGCTGAAATCGTTTGAAGCAACCGGCTGGAAAGGTGAGCGCATCAATGCTGCGGTGCTTGTATGGCCACCGGATACGCTGCAACAAGTCCGCTTTACTTTGAAAGATCTTAAAAATGGTAAAAACAAATTAATAGGCAAAAACAATATCACCCTTGATATGGTAAGATATATTATCGCTAATTATCCGTACGGTGCAAAAGATGTTACCTGCGGTGAAAGCCTTCTTATCGCAAGAACGAGACATAGCTATAGTTTAGGTTCTTATCCCGGATACATAAAGAATTATTCAACATCAACAATCACCCAACGTTTTGCTTTTGTACTTTTGCCCTAACTCAATTTACTTATTATGAAACATACCATTCTTGCAATACTTTTTGCTTTGGCCTTATGTGATACAAATGCCCAGCGAACCGCTCCTGATACTTTGCAAACAGGTATGGGCCCACTTATCATACAACCTGTTCAGCATGCCAGCCTTGTACTTTCGATACATGGCATTACAATTTATGCTGATCCTTCAGGTGCTTTAGAAAATTATAAAGGACTGGCAGCTCCCAACATTATTCTCATCACTGATATACATGGCGACCACTTTGATCTAAAGACATTTGACTCCATTAAAACCACTTCGACTGTACTTATAGTGCCGCAGGTTGTAGCAGACAAGTTACCTGCGGCTGATAAAGCCAATGTGGTCATTCTTAAGAACGGTGACAATACGATGCAATCAGGTATTTCGATATCAGCCATCCCGATGTATAATCTTCCTGAAAGCCCTGCTGCTAAGCATACCAAAGGAAGGGGCAATGGTTATGTATTGAATATAGGAGGTAAGAATATTTATATTTCGGGAGATACCCAGGGCATTCCGGAAATGCGTTCTCTTAAAAATATAGATGTGGCCTTCGTTTGCATGAACCTGCCTTATACCATGGATGTAAACGAAGCAGCGGATGCCGTACTGGCATTTAAACCCAAAATTGTTTATCCTTTTCACTACCGTGGGCAGAATGGCGTAAGTGATATAAACGCCTTTAAAACACTTGTTGATGCAGGTCACCAGGAAATAGAAGTACGACTTCGCAATTGGTATCCTGCATAATAGTAAAAGAACTTATCTTAATTTAAATTTTCATTCAAACAAATTTTAGTATGATCCAGGATCCAGCCACCGGCAAACCAAACTACACCTCACAGATTACAATTATTGGAATCCTGTTTTTTATTTTCGGTTTTGTTACCTGGCTCAATAGCACACTGATACCTTATTTGCAAATAGCATGTGAGTTGAAAACTTCAGAAGCAGTATTGGTAACATTTGCGTTTTATATTTCTTATGCGGTGATGGCATTCCCTTCTTCATGGGTATTGAAGCGAACGGGTTTTAAAAAAGGAATGATGTGGGGATTAATATGTATGGCATTGGGCGCACTTGTTTTTATACCTGCGGCGGAAGCAAGAACTTATGGATTATTTCTTACGGGCTTGTTTATAACAGGAACAGGGCTCGCATTGTTGCAAACAGCATCCAATCCATATATTACTATACTCGGCCCCATTGACAGTGCAGCCCGCCGGATAAGCGTGATGGGCATTTGCAATAAAGGCGCAGGTGCGCTTGCGCCATTGATCATGGGAGCCTTCTTACTTAAAGATTCAGACGCTCTGGTCGCAAGATTGAAGACAATGAATGCGGCCCAAAAATTTATAGAATTAGATGCACTGGCATCGAGGGTAATTGTTCCATATATCATTATTGCCGCTGTGCTGCTGGCTCTTTCAGTGTTTATTTATTTTTCAGGGCTGCCTGAGGTGAAAGCGGAGGGAGAAGATATTATTGAAAATGATGCGAGGCGAAATGACGGGAAAACCATTTTTAGTTTTCCTTATTTGTGGATGGGGTTTATCGCTTTATTTTTATATGTTGGTGTGGAAGTAATGGCAGGCGACATTATACAGGTTTATGGAAAAGCTATAGGTATCAGCCTTGATATTGCAAAACATTTTACAACCTATACAATGCTTGGTATGTTGATAGGCTATCTCATAGGCATCGTTACTATACCTAAATATATTTCGCAGGTAACCGCGTTAAAAGGATCTGCAATCGTGGGCGTTATTTTTACCATCCTGGCCATCTTTACTTCCGGGTACACTTCCGTTTTATTTATTGCATTGTTGGGGTTGGCTAATGCCCTTGTGTGGCCTGCAATATGGCCCCTGGCAATTCATGGGTTAGGAAGGTTTACAAAAACCGGTTCTGCATTATTAATTGTGGGCATAGCCGGTGGGGCGGTATTGCCGAGAATATGGGCAACCCTTGGAGAACATACCGGTTTTCAACAGGCGTTCTGGATCATGGTTCCCTGTTATTTATTTATCCTGTATTTCGCCACGTACGGTTATAAAATGGGTGTGAAAAAAAGGGCGATCTAGAGTGGCCATTTTGAGTTGTTGTGCCGCCACTTAACAATTATTACTTTCAAGGTATGAATAACAGGCCTCTTTCTTTATTGGTTTCTGATTCTATTGGTTCTGTGTCGGCTGAATATATTGTTACTGCAAAATGCAATTGCATAATTACCCTTGCCCATGGAGCCGGAGCCGGTATGAATCATCCTTTCATGACATCTCTTGCAGGTTCGCTGGCGGAACAGGACATTGGAACACTTCGATTTAATTTTCCATTTACTGAGCACAAAAAAGGCAGGCCCGATGTTCCCGCTGTTGCTCATAAAACTATTGAAGCAGCTATAAATAATGCTCATGAAACATTTCCTTCTCTGCCTCTTTTTGCATCTGGTAAATCTTTTGGTGGCAGAATGAGTTCACAATATTTATCAATTCATCAGCATCCGGTAATTAAGGGAATAATTTTTTACGGATTTCCATTACACCCCCCCGGCAAGCCTTCAACAGAAAGGGCTGATCATCTAACGGAGGTAAAAGTGCCAATGCTCTTTTTACAAGGCACAAAAGACGAACTTGCTACTTTAAGCCTGGTCGAAAAAGTTTGCCCATCCCTTTCATTAGCTACGTTGATAAAAATTGAAGGAGCCAACCATGCTTTTAAAGCAGGCAAGCAAAACATTATACCCATGCTTGCAGCTTTCACAAAAGACTGGACTATGAAATTAATTAAAAGCTAAATGGGTTTGTAATGCTGATGTTCTTTTGCATTTAATGCTCCATCTCTTTCGCAACGCGATTTTACCTTGCTCCGCATTCGTGATGATATGATCCAGCAGGAGAAGGGATTAAAACTGAGCAACGCCCTCAATGGAAGACGCCGCTTACAAAAACGATCTCATTTTGCACTGCTTAATGAGTTTTGGTAGAGTCGGATGCAGCGCCTTTGTTGATCAAATCCATAAACTGGTTAAGCTTGGGCGTAATGATGATCTCCGTACGCCTGTTTTTTACTTTGCCATCAGGTGTATCGTTGGCGGCAACAGGATTGTATTCGCCACGGCCGCCGGCTGTAAGGCGTTTCGGCTCCACGCTATAAGTATTTTGAAGCGATTGAACAACTGAAGATGCTCTCAGTGCGCTCAGGTCCCAGTTATTGCGGATATTAGGCTTTGCGATAGGCACTTTATCTGTGTTACCTTCCACCAATACATCGTAGTCTTTATAATCTGTAATAATTTTTGCAATTTTTGACAATGTAGTTCCCGCCTTGTCTGAAATTTCATAGCTGCCGGATTTGTAGAGCATATTATCTGACAGGGAAATATATACGACACCTTTTAGCACTTTCACATCAACATCCTGCATTTCATCTTTGCTAAGCGATCTCGTAAGGTTATTGGTAAGTACCATATTCAGCGAATCGCTTTTATTTTTGGAAGCTATCAGTTCCTGTATATATTTATTGGATGAGTTGATCTCGTCTACCAGTTTGGAAATATTTACATTGCCCTGGCTGGTCGAGGTAAGGCATTTCTCTAATGCCGCCTGCAGTGATTTCGCATGCTCACGTTCTGAATTTATTCGTTCCTGCAATCCTGAAATTTGAGCAGTAGCCCGGTCTAAATTGTTTTTACATTCTTCGCCCTGGCGGGTGAGCCCGCTGTTTGTGTCTAGTAACTTGTTATAGTTTTCCTGCAGTGCATTAAACTTTTTTGTGCTTATACAACCTGTAACACACACCATTGCTGTTACAACTGTCATCAAACCAAAATTAATTTTCACGTTTATTAGATTTTGAGTTAATAAATAATAATGTATTCAATAAAAATTCGAGCCAAGATATGGCTTTTGGAATAAATCAGTAATCAAATGGCATAAAATATGTTACAAAAAGTAAGGCCTTATTGTATAATATAAACTCATTAAAATGCCCGCAAAAACAACAAAGAAGACAAAAACAGAACATGGTAAACTGGATACCGCCGGTAAAGACAAGCTTGCTGATAAAGAGTTTGCATTTCCAAAAAAGCGCAAAGAACCTCTTTCAAATGCTTCACACGTTCGCAATGCTATGGCCAGGTTCGACCAGGTAAAAGATGTAACAGATGAAGAACGAAAAGAAGCTTTTGAGAACATTAAAAAAGCCGCCAGGAAATTTGGAGTTACGGTAAATGAAAAGGATTGGAAAGAATTAGCCCATAAAAAGTAATCTGTTTTTCATGTCTAGATAGCCTTCTTTTATTTTCGGGTAGCCGGCGACGTTTGTAACAATATTGGCAACACGTGGACATTGTAACCGTTTTACAAAAAGTTTCCTGCTAAGGGATTTTAATTGAAGAACTGTTCCGGAAAACTTCTGGCAATCGCGTACTAATTCAATATGTGTTATTTCTTTTTTGCTGTAGCTGATTTTTTCTGTGGCTGATCTCCTTTGTCACCCTGCCCTGCTTTTATTTTAGTTTTAGCAGTTTGCTTTACATCTTTACTTAAAGATTTGCCCACATCATCGCTTTCTTTAAACCGGCCTTTCTCATCCCTGCGAATAAAACGCTTGTCGCCCTTAGGGGCTATTAAAGTGCGTTTACTCGTACTTTTTTTTGCGTCGCTTTTTTTTGTTGACTTTGCCATAACTTTTTTTTGAAAAGCTATCTCTTTTTTCTATGCCACATGCAATATTTTATTCACAAATGTACAGGGCTAAAAAGCCAACGCTAAAAGCGCAAGAGCGCTCCGTTGCTAAGTAAATGATTAATCTTTATAAAGGAAGACCAAGAGTGCAAAAAAAATCCCGTATTATACAACAGGCAGTTTGACAAAATACGGGCTAGGCCAGCAGTACATCAGCGATAGTTCTCTATTGAGCCACCGCTCCAGCGTAGCGTAACTTTTATCATCTATATTTCATAACTTCAACTTTTAAACCTTTAGTCATCTGACGTTCCAGCTTCCGGAATACTAATGCCCGTACTTCGCCAAGCTGTACCGTTAGCAGTAACCCTAAGTCAGCGTTTCAATTGGGGGTCGCTGTCATTTAAAACAAATATTATGATTAAATTATTTTGCAAGCTGATTGTAGGAGTAATGTTTCTAGTCTCATCATCATCTCATTTATCAGCCCAGCAAATGGCAAATGCTAAAAAAATATTGGGGCAGAAATATAATTTAGTTCCTCAACATTCAAAAGATACACAGTATTATGAAATGGAATCAAAACTACAGAAACATGCGTTAGACGGAACTATCCAGGGGACTGATATTTATCGTTTGTATCTCCGTTGTGTTCCTTCTGCTAATTCCTCCAAGGGGGATGAATATACATGCTTAAAGTTTACAGTTCAAATAAATAATTCTACTGCTATATCTATACCCTCACTTACTAACTGGAAGTATTTTTTTTCGTTGGAAGCAAATACAGATGATAACAAAGGGCAGCTCTTTGGTATTGACCATAGCAAATTTGAAAAATTAGCAGACGAAAAGGGAAAAGACCTTCCACTTGAAAATACCTTTCATGTTTATAATGCTTTTGTAGATTTTCACACGATGAGTGTATTTGCGGAAAAAACGGCAAAGGATAGTGGTGCTCAGAATTTAAAACAGGTTGGAGATAAAATTGTACATGCCGCATCTTTTTCTCAACCACATGAAAGCCTGGGCACCCAGGTTTCGGAAGGCTCCTATTTTAAAAATGGAAAAATTACACTGGAATTTAAAGGGCTCGGCTTGATTAATGAAAAAACCTGTGCAATTCTGGAATATGATTCAGGAGAAAGTTCTTTTTATATGTTGACAAAGCCGATGGCAAATATGGAAGTAAGTACTAAGGGAAGTTCTCATTATTGGGGAGATATTTACAAAGATCTTACCACAGGATGGATTCAAAAAGCAGTACTGCATGAATTAGTAGTAAGCGAAACTATTGTGCCGGGATTGAGTAATAAAATAAATTCTATTATTGAAAGAAATATTAATATAAAAAATGTGTTACGATTAAATTTTTGAGCATAATTACCGAGTCGTCAATTTGGAATTGCAATAAAGTAAACGTAAATATGATTTTTGAAAAAATGTAAGTGTGAAGTAGGATTAGATGGTGTGATCCAGATTGTTCCAGGCTACAATATTTTCCCTTCTTTTTGAAGTGGATATAAGAATTGTGAAAGGGCCTTTAAAAATTGATAATGAAGAAACGTGGATTTATTTTGCCGACTAAGATAATAATGTCTTAGAGTATATTCAATGGTTTAATAAAAAATAGAACTAAAACAAAAGTATTTGCACTAACTGAGGCATTATAAATGATGGTCATGCAGTAATGTTGGAACTTCATTAAACTTATATTTTTTTTACTTTAAATTTTTATTACCAGGTTCCCTTTTTCTATCTCTTATTCTTTTATTTTTCATTTTTTTCTTTACAACATCAGCCGGATATTTTAAAGCGAGCTTTCGTATCTCATAACTAAACTCTGTAAATGTTTCTTCCCAGAGTTTTGCTTCTTCAGGAGTATATTCATAAAAGCCGTTTGCATTGGCAACGCCTTTGCCTCCATCTTTTACAATCCTGTCAATAAGGCCCGGTACTTCTGTGTTATTGCAAAGTGTGGGAAAAAGATCTTTCATTACATTGTGGTATGCAGGAACCCCTGTAAGATCCATCCATCTAAAAATCCCGGCAAGCGTCATCCAGTATCCTGCATTGTTCCTGCACGCCCTATCCACATCTTCCACAGTTGCATATCCATTTTCGACCAGGTAAAATGCTTCCCTGTATAAAGCATACATTAGCCGGTTGGTAATAAATCCTCTTATGTCTTTACGTACCAATGTTGGCTCTTTGCCCCAATGATGAGAAAGCGTATACAAATATTCACCTTTCGAAATATCACTTAATTCGCCGCAAATAATTTCCAGGAAACGCGTCGTGTGTGAAGGCTCAGCCCAATGCAATCCTAAAAAACGATGAGGATACTTGGTTTCTTTTTGCAGCATGCTTATCGGGATTGCCGATGTATTGCTCGTTAGAATTGCATTCTTATCAATCACCTTTTCAATTTTTTGATACACTGCCCTTTTAATATCTATATTTTCAAGGGTACACTCTATCACAAGTTTACAATCTTTCAATAAGGAATAATCCTCAGTGATTTGAAGCCTCTTTAAATAATATTTTGGTGAATGGGCAACTAAGCCTTCATGCTGTGACATATATAAATGATCGTGTATTCTTTTTTCAGCATGTTGAAGATCTGCATCAATTGGAGCAACAGCAACTATTTTGTGGCCTGCAATTAACAAACAGGTAGTTATACTGCATCCCATCAGGCCAAGGCCTACAACCCCAACATTCAGATTGGTTGGATTTATTTTTTCCGCCATTAAATCAATTTTTTGAAATGAGAGTTATGTTATTAATAAGTGGCTCTCCCACCTGACAGGTCGAAGGTAAAACCGGTTGTAAAACTATTTTTCCGCGATACTATATATTCCACTATGTTAGTTAGTTCGTCTAATGTACCGCAACGCTTCATTGGAATTTTGTCGGTCATATATTTTACCTGTTCCCCGGGCATGCTATCCAAAAGCGCAGTTTTAATAACCGCCGGTGCAAGCGCATTTATGGTGATTCCTGTTTCTGCATATTCTTTGCCCTGCACTTTGGTCATTCCTATTACTGCGGCTTTGGAAGCAGAGTAGGCAAGCATGCCGGCATTACCTTCTTTACCGGCAATAGATGCGATGTGTAAAATGCGGCCGTAATGTTGACCAAGCATTATTGGCAATATGTATTTTGAAGTATAATAAGAGCCCATAAAATTCACTTCAAAAACATTCCTTAGATCGTCTGTCGAAGTTTCATGCGTTTTAATATTGGTAATGCCCGTGATCCCTGCACTATTTATCAGTATATCTATCCTGCCAAATCTTTTTACAATTGTTGCTATACTATTTTTAACGGCCTTTTCATCTGCAACATTCACTTCGTAATTTTCTGATTCATTTTTAAAATCATCCTGGATAGTTTTTGGGGATATAAATTTTTTATCAAGCAATGCAAGTTTTATTTCTTCTGATGATAATTTTTTTGCAATGGCCAAACCCAGGCCTGTAGCAGCACCTGTAATAACAGCGACCTGGTTTTTGAAAGAATCATTCATAAGCTGGCTTTTTATAAATGTATTAATCCTGCCGTTATTAAAAATACATACTTAATATATACCGTTCCTGATTAAACCTGATTTTAAAAAAATAAATTTGAATTTTTATATCTGAATATTAACGATGAAGAAATTTTTTAAGAGTAACTCAAAAAAGAAAGGGGTTATAAAATATCAGTAAATAATGTTGCCGATGTTTTGAAACTTCGGTAATTTGGGATACGCTCCTAAAATCTTTGCCCCATTAAAGAAAAGCTCAAAATATGTATATTACACTATGAATTGGCAAGACTATATAGTTTCTGACATGCAGGTATTACTTGGGAAACCTGCTATTAGGGGTACAAGAATCTCTGTAGAACTTATTTTAGAACTGTTCTCAAATGGTTGGACGGAGAAGCAGATCATTGAATCTTATCCTTCTGTTTCTGCTGAATCGTTAAGAGCTGTTTTTGCTTATCTTAAAGAATGCATACAACAGGAACTCTATTTCTCAATTTCGGCATAACGATGTTTTTAGCAAACGAAATTTCCCCCGGCCAGGTACAATCATTTTAAGGGAAAATGGTTTTGCTGTTAAGAGCATTCAGGAAGACTCTCCTGGTATTTCAGATCAGGAAGTAATAAAAATTGCATTAGGCTTAAATTTAATCATACTTACTTTTGACCGTGACTATGGTGAAATAATTTTTCGATACTCAAAGGTCAATCCACCTGCAGTCGTATTTTTCAGAGAAAAAGGAAATATTCCTGAATTTGCAGGCTTATCACTTTTGGCATTACTCGCTAATCATGATATTACACTATCCGGTGCATTCACAGTTATTGAAATCAATAATATAAGACAGCGTTTCTATAAAAAGTAATATTGCGAATGAGTAGGCTCATATACAGAAAGGACCTTACAAGCCTGCTTTTTTTAAATCAATACACATGCAACAGAATTTATCGGAGGATGTTACCGGGTTGAACCAGCAGCAGTTGGATATGTTGCGGCTTTTTCAGAGCCTTATACCGGGGGAGACTATAATGAAATAAAAAAACTTTTTGTGTAAACCCTTGTTAAAAACGTTGATGATGAAATGGAACGCCTTGAAAGGGAATGGACTTCGGTAACTTATGAAAAATGGGGAAATGAACATATGAGAATATCATATAAAAAATGAAGATTGTTTTAGATACCAATATTCATTATTTCTATTTTTCAAATTCATAACACAACCCCGCAGCCCCCAACACCCCTGCATTCTCTAATGTTGAAACTTCTATTTTCAAATGTTCCAGGGCTCTTGTAAAAGGAAAAGTTTGAATTTGATTCCACATAGCTTTTTTAAAAAAAGGAAAAGCGTGTCGCACTGAACCACCCAATACTATGAGATCAACATCCAAAGAAAATAAAATCATTTTGATCGCATTGCCAAGGTGTGCACCCATTTCTTCATACATTTTTATGGCATTTTTATTTCCTTCTTTAGCATTTTTAAAAACTTCCCCGCCATTCGTTTTATATATATTCTCAAAAAACTGGCCGCTGGCATAATACTCATAACAATGATCGAGATAATCAATCATGCCGAATTCACCTGCGCCACCATTCTTTCCTGAATATAATTTTTTATTGATAATAATTCCGCTTCCAAGCCCGGTCCCGATAGTTAACCCGATCATAGAATTATATCCCGTCCCTTTGCCAAAATAAAATTCTCCCAATGCAAAACAGTTTGCATCATTGTTAATTGCAACGGGAATATTATAATGTTCCTCCACCCGTTTTTTTAAAGGAACTTTTTTCCACGAGGGAATATTAACTACATCAAGCACCATTTCGGTTTCTTCATCCATAAGCCCCGGAACACCTATGCCTATTGCTTTTACGGAATCATTGATCAGCTCATCTGTTATAGAAAATAATTCCCCAAGCACATCTTCAACACATCCGTTGGCATTGAGTTTTTTGGAAAGCACACTTGTCAATATACCTTCTTTCACCAGCCCTCCACGGATATTAGTACCTCCCATGTCTATACCCAGGATATTTTTTTCTTGCATAATTATTCGTCTTTAATAAGAGCAGCTGCATCACTATCGAGATAGACTTTTAAGTTTTTATGTTTACGCAGATAAGTTGCAGGTAATTGCTTGTTTATTTCCTCTTCCAAAATCCGTTGTACGATAGAATATTTTTTAGTTCCGCTAACCAATAGCATAATATTTCCTGCTTCCATAATAGATGCAATTCCTAAGGTAAGGCCATGTGTAATTTTTTGTTCATTTTTAAAATATTTCTGCCCTACGGTTTGAGTCGTGCTGTCTATTTCGGCTACGTGTGCCCGTGAGTTTTCAAAGGTGCCGGGTTCATTCATTCCTACGTGCCCGTTCATTCCAAGCCCGACAATGGCAACATTAATTCCTCCATGCTCCTTTGTATAATTTTCGATACGATCACATTCTGCCTGGGGATCAGAAGCCCTTCCATCAAAAAATATAATCTTACTTTCTGCAACATTCAGTGGCCCAAACAAATCATTATTTAAATGAAACCTGCAGCTTCCCTCATCATCTCCATTCATTCCGGCCCATTCATCAAGGCTTAAAAAATTCCAGCTGGAAATGTCAATATTTTTTTCTTGTACCTGCCTTACTAATTCTTTATACATGCCTTTTGGTGAATCACCGGATGCGGTACAAACAAGAGGATTTTTTATTGGCTGTAAAATTTCAAGTAAATCGTTTACTGCTTCACGTGACATCTCTTCATAAGTTTCGGCAATAATAAGGTTCATATTTTTTGTTTAAGATTTTTAAAATATTTGTTTTTAGCCACGAATACTATTTATAGGAAAGAATAAAACTGTGCGGCTTACATGAAATTTTTTCTTCGCTATTAAGTGGATTTTTTTAATCTACATACTTTCAGAAGTTCCCAGCCAAAGATCAATAGGTTTGGAAACCTTTGGTGTGAATGGAAGCATTATTTTTTTCCCTTCTGCCGCGGAAGCATACGCCGCATAAATAATTTCAAGCACGGCTCTGCCATCTTCACCGGTTACGACAGGTTCTTTGTCTTGTTGTACGCATTCAATAAAATGTTTTAACTCGTGGGGGTATCCCTGGTTAAATGCTTCTTCAAAAACAGCAAGATTTGAAAATTTTAAATTTTTTATAAAATTAATCAGGAAAATTAAACGATTTTTTTTATCGGATGCTTTAATAGTTTTAATGCAATGAAAAAAAATGTTCTAACTTGATAGCTCCTTTTTACGATTAAAAATTTTGTATATGCCCGGCGATTCCTTACAGATAAATGTTAATTCAAAAGGTATTCAAAAAAACACATTTGACGCAATAGTAGTGGGCTCAGGAATAAGCGGAGGCTGGACTGCAAAGGAATTATGTGAAAAGGGTCTGAAAACATTAGTGCTGGAAAGAGGAAGGAATGTAGTGCACAATAAAGATTACCCTACCGCAACAATGAACCCATGGGAATTTAAACATCGTGGTGAAATGCCGAAAAAATTTGTTGAAGAAAATCCTTTGATCACACAAGCTGCCGGCTTTGATGAATCAACGGCACATTTTTTTATAAAGGATAACGATCATCCTTACGTGCAGGAAAAGCCATTTGAATGGATTCGTGGCTACCAGGTGGGTGGCAAATCATTAATTTGGGGAAGAGCCTGTCCACGATGGAGTAAATATGAATTCATCAATCCTGCAAAATATGGATATGGAATTGAATGGCCAATTGGCTATGATGATATAGCGCCATGGTATTCGCATGTGGAACTTTTTGCTGGTATCTGTGGCAATAAAGATGGACTCGAAGCCATGCCTGATGGAGAATACCTGCCGCCCTTCGAAATGAATTGCCCGGAAAAAGATATGAAGCAAAAATTGCTTTCGAAATATAAGGACAGGTTTATGATACATGGACGCTGGGCACAATTAACTGAAGCGAAAGATATTCATCATCAGCAGGGAAGAGGACAATGCCAGGCAAGGGATAAGTGCATGCGCGGATGCCCGTTTGGCGGGTATTTCAGCTCCAATTCTTCTACACTGCCATGGGCGGAAAGGACTGGTAACTTGACCGTGAGGCCATTCTCTGTTGTGCATTCACTTATTTATGATGAGCAAAAGCAAAAAGCAATTGGTATAAGAATAATTGATGCAAAAACAAAAGAGTCTACTGATTATTTTGCCAGGATTATTTTTATGAATGCTTCCGCATTAAACACCAATCTTATTTTAATGAACTCAACATCGAAACGTTTTCCAAATGGATTTGGAAATGATAATGGATTGCTTGGTAAATATGTTTGTTTTCAAAATTATCGTGGCTCGGTAGGCGGCGATGTTGACGGGTATCTTGACAAATATTATTATGGTCGCAGGCCTTCAGAAAGTATGATGGCCAACTTCAGGAATATTCATTCAAATGATATGGATTTTGTAGGAGGCTATATGGCATTCATGGGCTGTTATCGTAACCGGGATAAGGGAGAACAACTTCCCGAACAAATTGGGGGAGCATTTAAAGATACCTTAGGGCAAATGGGCAACTGGGGAATGTACATGTATATGCAGGGAGAAACCGTACCTAAAGAAACCAATCATGTGGCATTGAGCAAAGATAAAAAAGATGAATGGGGAATTCCTTTATTGGTAACAAATGTAGATTACGATGATAACGATGAGAAACTGTTAAAGGACTTTTTAACCCAGGGAAGTGAAATGCTTGATGCAATTGACGTAAAAAATATTCATCAGCATGATAATCACTGGGCGCCTGGAAGGGATATACATGAAATGGGCGGATGCCGGATGGGCAAGGATCCAAAAACATCTTTGTTGAACGGCTGGAACCAGTTTCACAATTGTAAAAATGTTTTTGTAACAGATGGTGCTTGTATGACAAGTACTGCAAACCAGAGTCCCTCTATATTTTATATGGCATTGACTGCAAGGGCTACTAACTATGCCGTAGACGAAATGAAAAAAGGGAATTTATAATTACTTAAATTTTTTTAAAATGACTCCAATATTAATTTCTTTCAAAAGAGTAAAACTTTTCATTGCCCTTCTCATTATTGCTTTAACGGGCTGCAAACTTGGAAATAAAAATACGGGGGACGCAAAAATTGATGAAAAGCCTAAAGATAAAAGTGATTGGGTTTCATTGTTTAATACCAATACATTTGAAGGATGGCATACATACGGAAAAGACACTGTAGGCTCTGCCTGGAATATTGAAGATAGCGCAATACACCTGGATGCATCTGTAAAAAATAATTGGCAAACTAAAGGCGGCGGGGACATTGTGACCAATGATGAATATGGAAATTTTGATCTGCAACTTGATTGGAAAATTTCGGAAGGAGGAAACAGCGGTATTATGTTTTATGTGCAGGAAGACACATTAAAATATAAATATACCTGGTACACCGGCCCCGAAATGCAGGTAGCTGACAATGAAAAAAATGAAGACGGAAAAGTTTACAAAAGCCAGGCTGGTGATATCTATGAACTCTTTCCGACCAATTCACAAAACTATGTAAAGCCTGCCGGGCAATGGAATCACGTTGAAATTAAATCAGATAATGGTAAGCTTGATCTTTATATGAATGATCATCATACTTTAGATACAACCATTTGGGATGATGCATGGAAAAAAAATATTGCCGGTACGAAGTTCAAAGACATGCCCTGTTTTGGAACTTTTAAAAAAGGAAAGATTTCACTACAAGACCATGGTGCTGATGTGTGGTATAAAAATATAAAGATTAAAAACCTTTAAATTTTAAAAGCTCATAATATTTTTCCTAAACTTATTAATGTCATCCTGAACTTGCAGAAGACTTAATTAACTGCTGAATAAAATTATCTGATATTTCCAGCGTGGCTGCAATATCCTTAATTTCTACTTTCTCCAAAGGGTTGTGGCTAATACCTTCAAAGCATTTTACAAAAAGCATAGCAACAGGAGCGATAGTTGAGATTGCAACAGCATCATGGCCTGCACCACTTTCCAATTCTATCACTTCCATTTCTTTTTGTTTGATCGATTTTTTTAAAAGCCTGGTTAGCGTTTCATCACATGTAACAGCATTTGTTTCCTGCACGAGGTTCCATTCAAAATAGACTTTTCTTTGATCACAAATTTCCTCACAAATTTCATTTATATCCTGGTACGCTCTTGTGAGCTTTTTTTTGCTTCCACTTCTAAGGTCAAGGCTGCAGGTTACTTTACCCGGAATAAAATTGCTGGCCGCATGCGGGATTTCTAATTTACCAACAGTAGCTATAACATCACTTTTTTTAGAAGAAGCAAACTGCTCAACGGCCAAAATAAATTCTGCTGCTGCACACAATGCATCGGCCCGCATTTTCATAGGAACAGTGCCTGCATGCCCTGAAACACCTGTAAATCCAATGCTTATTCTTCTTTTTCCGGCGATAGCTGTTACAATTCCTGCAGGAATATTATTGTTGTACAAAATGGGGCCCTGTTCAATGTGAATCTCGTAATAACCAAGCCATTCTTCAGATTTTATAGCATTCTCTGTAAGTTTTGCATCATCATATAGAAGGCCTTGTAAAGCCTGTCCCAATGAAATGCCATTATCATCTTTTGTTTCGAGAAGCCCTGAATTAAAATTGCCTGCCACAATTTTGCTTCCCAGGTAAGAAGTATGAAAACGTACACCTTCTTCATCACTAAAAGCAATCAGTTCAATATTAAAAGGGAGTTGAATATTTTTTGTAGCCAGGTTTTCCATTATATCCAGCCCGGCTAATATTCCAAGCACGCCATCATATTTACCCGCGTTAATTACAGTATCAAAATGGGAGGCGATTACAAATGTTTTGGCATCGCTTTCTTTCGAAAGTAGTTTCCCTCTCACGTTCCCAATATTATCAATGTAAGTCTGAAGGCCGGCTTCTTTCATCCATGCTTCAATTTTATTTTGGCATTCAAGAAATGCTTTGGTACCAAAAATTCTGCTGAGGCAATCTTGCTCATCACTGTATTGAGCAAGTTCCTGGATTCTTGTTTCAATTTTTTCTGCTCTTAGTTTATAATTTTTCATTTGTTTATTTACCCAAAGTTTATTAGGAATGCTTATTTACAATTTTTTTTTTGTCAATGGTTTGTGAGCAGCGAACCATGGGCGGTGTCTCCATCTCCCCGGTATCAGGTTGCCGTAATAAATTTCCTTTATTTAATTAATAGATTTTTAAATATTAATTCCCGAATCACCAAGATAAGTTGTTCGATAACACCTCAGCATTTTTTGTTTCGATAGATGGTTACCTAGTTCTATTAATGGAAAGACTCTTAAATAACCAGATCATTTCTTTCATTATTCATAATGCAAAAATTAACGTTCTCATAATATTGGCTTAAAGTTAAGGCCATATTCACTTTGTTACTTTGTTTTATTCAGAATACCGTTTTCAAAAGATTTGCAGTACTTACCTTATTACTAACCATTAAATTCCAGATCATGAAAACAATCTCATATTTCTTTCAAAAAATTCTCATCAGGGTTTTTCTTCAACGCTTGTCAGCTTTCTATTCCCCGCTTAAGTTTTACAAAGTACAATTGTAATGCAACTTAAAAAAAGAAAGGTTGAAATCCTTGTATTAAGTGATGTGCATTTGGGTACCTATGGTTGCCATGCAAAAGAATTGTTGTGTTATTTAAAAAGCATAAAGCCTAAGACAGTAGTGTTGAATGGGGATATTATTGATATATGGCAATTCAGTAAACGATACTGGCCAAAAAGCCACATGAAAGTTGTCAAGCATATTATGAGTTGGATGGGCAAGGGCACAAAGATTTATTATGTAACAGGCAACCATGATGAGATGTTACGAAAGTTTGTTGGCTTTAAAATGGGGTCATTGCGAATAGTGAACAAAGTTGTGTTGACACTACCTGGTGATAAAACTGCATGGTTTTTCCATGGAGATGTGTTTGATGTAACCATGCAACATTCCAAATGGCTTGCACAGTTGGGGGCTAAGGGTTACGATACATTAATATTAATAAACAGGCTTGCTAATTTTATTTCTGAAAAAATATTTAAAAAAGGAAAACTTTCTCTTTCTAAAAAAATTAAGAATAGTGTTAAAAGCGCCGTTAAGTTCGTTAACAATTTCGAGGCTACTGCAGCGGATATTGGCATATCTAACAAGTATGATTATGTGATATGCGGACATATTCACCAACCGGAAATGAGAGAGATTAAAAACCAATACGGCTCAATTATGTATTTAAACTCCGGCGATTGGATAGAAAATCTTACCGCACTTGAATACAATAATGATGAATGGAAAATTTATAAATTCGATGAAAGTGAAATGCAAAAATCATCGCCGGATGAAGAAAATGAAGTAGAGCTTACCAACACACAGCTTTTTGATAACATGCTGCAGGAATTTAATTTAATGAACGTGCAATGAAAATCCTTTATGCCATACAGGGAACAGGTAATGGTCATATAAGCCGGGCACGCGACATTATACCTTTATTGAAAAAAAAGGGTATGCTTGATATTCTCATAAGTGGTACCCAGGCAGATGTTGACGTAGGATACCCGGTAAAATATAAGCTCAAAGGCATGAGTTTTATTTTTGGCAAAAAAGGCGGAATTGATTTATTTCAAACGTACAAGCAAGCGAGGCTGAAAAGATTTTATAAAGAAATACAAGATCTTCCCGTTGAAGAGTATGATATTGTGATAAATGACTTTGAGCCTGTAAGCGCGTGGGCTTGTAAAATAAAACATAAAGAATGCATAGGCCTTAGCCACCAGGCTGCGGTATTGAATAAAAAAAGCCCTTGCCCTGAGGATTCAGATTTTGTGGGGAAGACCATATTGAAACAATATGCGCCGGTTACTTACAAATATGGATTTCATTTTAAAGCATATGATACAAAAATATTCACTCCTGTTATAAGGGATGAAATAAGAAACGCTTCCGCGAAAAAATTAAATCATTATACGGTTTATCTTCCGGCGTATGATGATGTAAGAATTATAAAAGTATTGAAGGAAATTAAAAATGTTGAATGGCAGGTATTTTCCAAGCATTCGAAAAAATGGTACAACGAAAAGAATGTTTTTATAAACCCAATAAACAATGAAGCCTTTGTTAAAAGCCTTATTACTAGCACAGGAGTGCTGTGTGGCGCAGGTTTTGAAACACCGGCTGAAGCATTATTCCTTCAAAAAAAATTAATGGTGATCCCGATGAAAGGGCAATACGAACAGCAATGCAACGCCGCTGCGCTCATTGAAATGGGTGTGCCTGTTTTAAAAAAATTAAAAATCTCAAAGTTGGAAACTATCAAAGATTGGGTTTATCATATCCAGATAATTCCTGTTGATTTTCCTGATATCACTGAGCAAATACTAAATCAGATTTTTGAAAAACATATTTCAATTAATCAAAACCTTTCTCCGGTTTCTATAGTAACTCCCAATTCAGGCAAAAAAATAAGAAAGATAAGTTTGGGAAATGTTCTCCATCAAATTACCGGGTAATATGCCGATGAAAAAAGAAGATTTTGGTAATGATTTTGTATGGGGAGTTTCCACTGCTGCGTACCAGGTGGAAGGTGGCAGCAATACTCACGGCAAGGGCATGTCCATTTGGGATGTATTTGTAAAACGCAGAAATAAAATATTTCAAAATCATCATGGCGATGTAGCATGCGATTTTTATAATCGTTATGCAAAAGACATCAGCCTGATGGCAGACCTCAATATTCCTAATTACCGTTTTTCAATTTCATGGAGCCGCATTCTTCCTGGTGGCATTGGAGCAATAAATACTGCCGGCATTGATTTCTATAATCGGGTAATAGATTTTTGCCTTGAGCTCGAGATCACGCCCTGGATAACCTTATATCATTGGGATCTTCCATATGAACTTCAGAAAAAAGGTGGGTGGGTAAATAGGGATATAGTATCATGGTTTGGAGAATTTGTAAAAATATGCGTTAGAAATTTTGGAGATCGTGTAACAAACTGGATCGTATTAAACGAGCCAATGGTATTTACCGGCGCAGGTTATTTTTTGGGTGTTCATGCACCAGGTAAAAAAGGACTTGGTAATTTTTTAGCTGCTTCTCATCATGCTGCGCTTTGCCAGTCAAATGGAGGAAAAATTATAAAGTCGTTACAACCGGTAAGCAATGTAGGCACTACGTTTTCATGTTCACATATTGAGCCTTATAGTAAAAATGAAAAAAATATTATGGCTGCAAAAAAAGTAGATGCTTTACTCAACCGCTTTTTTATTGAGCCGTTACTGGGCATGGGATATCCTGCCAATGAATTAAAAATATTAAACCGTATTGAGAAATATATTAAACCAAATGATGAAAAGGACCTCGCCTTCCAAATGGATTTTGTTGGCCTGCAAAATTATACCCGTGAGATGGTGATACATTCAACCTTTATGCCTTTCATAAATGCAAAGATCATCAAAGCCAGTAAGCGTAATGTAGAAAGGACTCTTATGAATTGGGAAATTTATCCTGAATCAATTTATAATATCTTAAAAAAATACAGCAGCTATTCAAATATGCCTCCAATCATAATTACAGAAAATGGAGCTGCATTTCCTGATGTTTATTCTGATGGTGAAGTACACGATCCCAAAAGAGTAAAATATTTGAGTGATCATATTTCACAATTGTTGAGAGCAAAGCAGGAAGGTGTAAATGTAAAGGGTTATTTCGTATGGACCTTCCTCGATAATTTCGAATGGGCTGAAGGCTATTATCCCCGCTTTGGGCTTGTGTATGTTGACTTTGAAACGCAGAGGCGCATTATAAAATCTTCCGGACACTGGTACGCTAAGTTTCTTAAAAGTAAAGTGCCTTCTATGCCTTCAAATCTTAGTAAAACTTATTGAGTTTTATTCTTTAGAAATATCTCTGCTATATTTCGAACTTCTAAGTTTACTAAAAATTGGGTTATTTTGTAGCTGAAATAATTTCAATAATTTAGTTTAACAGGTCATCACTATAATTTTTCTATCCTGCTTAATATTATTTTTCAACATATTTGCAGTTCACATTTTCAAATAAAATATGGATACAAAAATCACGACAATCATTTTTGATTTGGGAGGCGTTCTTATTGACTGGAATCCACGCTATGTCTACCGCGATATTTTTGATAATGAGGAAAAGATTGATTGGTTCTTTGAAAATATTTGCACAAATGACTGGAATGAAAAGCAGGATGCAGGCAGATCATTGCAGGAAGCCACTCTGGAATTGGTATTGAAACACCCGGAATATGAGCATGAAGTGCGGGCATATTATGGGAGGTGGGAAGAAATGCTTGGAGGGCCAATTGAAGACACCGTAAAAATTTTGAAGCTATTGATAGAAACAAAAAAATATAAAATCTATGCACTCACTAACTGGAGCGCTGAAACTTTTCCTGTTGCACTTGACCGTTATGATTTCCTTCACTGGTTTGATGGTATTGTGATGAGCGGCGAGGAAAAAACAAGAAAGCCTTTTTCTGATATATACCAGTTGCTGCTTAGTCGCTTTAAGATAGATCCTTCCGAAGCTGTTTTTATAGATGATAGTCTTCGCAATGTTAAGGGAGCTGAAGAAGAAGGTATAATAGGAATTCATTTTCAATCTCCGCAACAATTATTACAGGAGCTCGGGAAAATGGAAATATTATAGATTACCCGTAAATAACTTTGGATAAAAATCAAATTATAAATTTAAATGAGTAACCTCTCACTCGGCAGAAATAAATTTGGTGATCCTTCTAACCTTGGAAATGTTCTTTCAAAAGATGATGCAGCCGCACTTTTAAATGGATGGGTGTTAAATGAAAAATTAAAAACCCACATGAAGCAGGTAGGTTATCTTATGCAGCAATGGGCTGCGGAGAAAGAACAGCTTGATGAGCAGGGCCAGTGGCGCTGGGAGATGGCTGGCTTGTTGCATGATGCGGACTGGGATCAGTGGCCTGAGCAGCATTGTGGTAAGATCATTAAGGAACTTGAGGGTAGAAATATTGATCCCGAAATAATTCATGCCATTGCATCGCATGGCCCTAATTATTTTGGAGTGGAACCGGAGACAAAAATGGATAAAATGCTCTATGCCTTTGATGAATTATCCGGGTTAATTCATGCCTACTCTTTAATGCGTCCCGAAGGATATAAAGGAATGGAATTGAAAGGAGTAAAAAAGCGCCTGAAAGAAAAATCATTTGCGGCAAACGTTTCCCGCGAAGAAATCCAGGATGCATGTAACAGGGCAGGGATTTCTATCGAAGAAATTATTAATTTTATAGTAGAACATCAGTCTTCTATTGAATAATCGAACCAGATGTATGAGCACCTGAAATATTTACTGAAGAAATAGCAGGATAGAAAAGAATAAAAAAAATAGTAACTTTTAAAAACTCAGGTTATGAGAAAAAATATTTTCGTCGTCTTCATGGTGCTGCTTTCTCCAATATTTTTATCAGCCCAATCAGATTATAAGGTTGTTTTTGATCTTACAAGTAATGATACTATGAATCATAAAGCCGTAATAAGATGGACTAATGAAATTATAAAAGCATCCAAAGATGCACAAGTTGAAGTTGTGTTTTATGGCAATTCATTGGATATGGTGCAAAAAGACAAATCAGTAGTTGCTGGAGATGTTGCAAAACTTTCGGCAAATAAAAATGTCTCTTTTAAAGTTTGCTCCGTTGCTATGAAAGCTCATAATGTTGATAAAAGCCAGTTAATTCCCGGGGTTGAAACAGTTCCGGACGGTATTTATGAAATTGTTACTAAGCAAAGGGAGGGCTGGGCTTATATAAAAGGTATTCGTTGAGTAACACTTTACTTATTTTCAATTTTATTTTTTATGGCAGAACTGAAAACCAAAGAGAATGATGCAAGTGTTGAAAAATTTCTGAATACTATTGAGGATGAAACCAGGCGAAATGATTGTTTCGCAATTGCTGAAATGATGAAGCAGGTAACTAAAAGCGATGCGAAAATGTGGGGGTCAGCAATTGTTGCATTTGGAAGTTATCATTATAAATATGCAAGTGGTCATGAAGGCGATATGTGCATCGTAGGTTTTTCTCCAAGGAAACAAAATATTTCGTTGTATTTATGCGGGGCTTTGGGCCAGAAAAAAAGCTTGCTTGAAGAACTTGGAAAGCATAAAACAGGAGTCGGTTGCCTGTATATAAAAAAATTAAGTGATATTGATACAAAAATTCTTGAGCGGATTATTAAAGAATCTATTGTTGTAATCAAAAACCGGCTTCCTCAAATAAAGCCTGATATTTCTGAAGTGTGAATATTTTTACCTGAAGCAAGTATTACCTTATATATATTTGTATTACCTCTTTTGAAACTGCCCTTCCAGTACCGGCCCATAATTTTTTTAAAAATTCTTTTTTCTTGTCCAAAAATATTCGCTTCGTTCGTCATTAACGTATAAATATTTTTTTACTCTTAAATAAATAATCATGGACAAAAATTCTAATTCACTAAACTGGTTTGAGATCCCTGCTCTTGATATCGCAAGAGCTACGAGATTTTATGAAACAATTTTCGATATCAAAATGGAAAAGATGCAGGAAATGATGGGAATGAAAATGAGCGGTTTCCCTGCTGATATGGGAAATGGCAAAGCAAGTGGTGCGCTGGTTCAAAGCCAACAGCATAAACCTTCAATGGATGGTTTTGTAATTTATTTAAACGCTAATCCAAAAATACAAACGGTTATTGACCGTATTGAAAAGGCAAAAGGGAAAGTATTAATGCCCAGAACACAGATCAGTCCTGAGATTGGTTATATGGCGTTCTTTGTAGATACCGAAGGCAACAAAGTCGCGTTGCATGGGCAGGAATAGACAAAGTGATGCATATGCTGTAAGGCTTTATTAAGACGTATTATCGGCGGGATAAGTTTTGAAAAATTTTTATCCAAATTGTCTTAATTGCCAAACCTTGTTCGTCAGCGTAATGAATTTAAATAATTATAAAAAAATTTTAAGAAATGAACAATTCAATTTATCAATCAAAAATTATCTTCAATATGAATGATCGTCTTTTTAATAGTGCATTGGAAGGCATTAGTGAAGAACAGTCAAAAGAAAGGATCACAGGGCATGTAAATCCTGTGAACTGGATAGCATCGCATACGGTTTGGGCAAGGTACAATACACTGATGTTCCTTGGCAAACCTGCGGACAACCCTTACAACGGCCTGTTTGAAAATTTTAAAGCTTACGATGTATCGCTGAATTACCCATCCCTTTCAGAAATAAAAAGTGAATGGAAAAAAGTTTCCGTGTTACTTAATGATGCATTGGGATCAGTGTCAGAGGAACATCTTGCTGGTGATTCTCCTTTAAAAAGCCCAATCGGTGATTTTACAAATGGTGGTACCATTGCATTCCTGGCGCAGCATGAAAGCTATGATATCGGCCAGCTAGGGTTACTAAAAAAATTCTTTACAAAAGAGGCAATGAACTACAACTAAATACAGCCAGCATACAATAATAAATTACTTGAATGGTTGATATTACGTCAAATAGTACATGCTCTATGACTCTAAGGAATACCGGCAAGCCATCTGGTTTTTCAAAATTGTTTTCACCATTTATGGAAATGGTAATGAGCCCTGCAAATAAAAAAGACTTAAAGCTTTTAAGATCCATATTGGAAAATAATCTCAATTAAAACAAACATTTAAAAACAAATTCAATGAAGGAGTATTTATTATTATTCAGAGGCGGGCGTCAAGAAATGGAATCTTCATCACCCGAGCAATCACAAGCCCACTTGCAGCGCTGGATGGATTGGATGGGGAACCTTGGCAAAGAAGGAAAATTTGTAGGGGCACAACCATTAAATAAAGAGGGAAAGACTGTAACCGGAAATAAAAAAGTTATTTCAGATGGGCCCTTTATGGAAGGTAAAGAAATGGTTGGAGGCTATCTTATTTGTAAAGCCAACACAATTGAAGAAGCGGTGGAAATTTCAAAAGGCTGCTCTCTCCTGGAGTATGAAGATGGCATTGTGGAAGTAAGGGAAATACAGGAATTAAAAATGTGATTTCATCAACAGTATTTTCAATTTTAAAATTCTGGAAATAGTAAAAATTATATCAGGAGGTTAATTATTTTCTTTTTATCGAATTAGTAATTAGAAATCTTAAGATAGTTTGAGCCCAAAAAAGCCATATACTTTTCCTGTTATAAAATCTGGGTTGTATGACAAGCTCATAAAAACGAGTAATGGTATAGAACAAAAGGGAGCTTCCTTGCCTTATGCTTCTATAAATGGGCACATGTTTTCATTCCTTGATAAAGCCGGCTCTTTAGGGCTTCGGCTTCCGGAAGATGCAAGAAAAGATTTTCTTAAAAAATATGATACTACATCATGTGAAGCACATGGAACTGTTTTAAAGGAATATGTATTAGTTCCGGAAAAATTATTTGAGAACACAAAAGAATTGAAAAAATATTTTGACATTAGCATAAAATCCATAAAAGCTTAAAGCCAAAACCTAACCAAAAAAAATTATAAAACAAATTAAATCACAATGGCAAAAGGAACTAAAGCAGATCCCTGGAAATTGAAAACGCCACCAGGCACATCGGAATATGAAATGTATAAAGATGTGAAAGATGGTAAAGAAATTATTGTATGCACGGTTGGAAAAACCATTTTACATTATGATGCAAAATGCATAAACGATTTGCATGCAATGCTAAAAAAACACGGTGACTGGATGGAGCTTGGAAGTGCAGATGAACAAAAGCCTTCAAAGGAAGGAACAATTGAAGCATGGGGTCGTTCGGATAAAAATCCGGTGGGCGGATGGTACGGATTAAAAAAAGGTCTTCGTGGGAGATTTGGTATGTATCTTCCGCCATTGATGGAAGCATTAGGGCTTGCGGAAGTTGAGCATAATCCACGGAATAATCGTATGAAAGCATCGTAGGCATATTGACGTTGAACTGCCTGATGTAATATTCAATATTAAAATATAGAACTATAATAAATCGGGTATTCAATATAATTTTATTGAAATAATATTTTGTGCCTTTAGCCAGTGAACCCGTTCAGCAACTTACTGAACATCTTTTTCGAAATGAATCGAAGAAAATGATTTCTGTGTTAGTCAGGATTTTTGGTACCGAAAATTTTGAAACTGCTGAAGATGTCGTGCAGGACACATTGTTGCAGGCGATGCATATTTGGAAAATGAAAGGAATTCCGGATAATCCATCAGGGTGGCTCTTTCGTGTTGCAAAAAACAAAGCGATTGATATCATCAGAAGAAATAAGCATTCTATTCAATTTGATTTTACCGACAAGGAAAAAATTCTTCTTACATCTGAATATACACTTAACTCTACAATGGAAAATTTCTGGAAAGAAGAATTCATTAAAGATGATCTGTTAAGAATGATGTTCGCATGTTGCCACCCTGAAATCTCACTGGAAAATCAAATCACTTTAATGCTTAAAACACTTTGTGGTTTCAGCACTGTAGAAATCGCCAAAGCTTTTCTAACAAGCGAAGACGCTGTTTCAAAAAGGCTTTACCGAACTAAAGAATTTTTCAGGCAACACAAAACTAAATTAGAAATCCCTTCTATAGATGAAATGGGTGCATTTCAAAATGTCGCTTTTAAGCGGCAGCCTTGAAAGGTGTCTTTGCTAATTCAATAATTTTATTCCAATCATTATTTTTCCTCACAACTCTCAGGTTAAGCATATGCTGTGCTCCCT
>DASYOM010000066.1:0-10825 GCA_036007765.1 Chitinophagaceae bacterium
TAAACTGGCGGGCATATGCCGAAAAGCTTTCCATATAACGCCTCTGCCCTTCCGCATATATAGTATCAAAAGCGAGGGAGGATTTTCCGCTGCCGCTGATTCCTGTAATTACTACCAGCTTATTTTGGGGAATAGAAATATCAATGTTCCTGAGATTGTGTTCTCTAGCCCCATACACTTCAATTTTTTCTTCTTCAGTATCTATAGAAGCGGGAGCCTGCTGCTTCACTTTTACCATAATATAGTATACAAAATTAGGATTAAAAAGTTAGCCTTTAAGAATTATGATCATACGAGTTATCAGCTACTGTAGTTCAATCTTCTGTCTCCCCACCGGCCCGGGGGTTGTCAGTATCACCCAAAGGACTCCACACAAAGGGTACAATTGCAATTTTTAGTCATGTCATATTGGCTATATGAATTCAGTTTGTTAATAAAAACACCCTGGAACGGGAGAGTTTTCAAAAATTAAATTTTAATATATTACTGTTTACTTAATTTTTCATAAGACTATTATTAGTTATTTGTATTTTAATAAAGTAACTCCGCGGGCAAAAAATGATGACATCAACTGCTATTGAATTAATCCCTATAGAAAATTTGTCCTGATTCGTAAACATTCTGCCAGTAATTTGAGTATAAAGATAAAATCACACAATTTCCACTGTACCTTTTCGTTCCTTCAAATTGATAATTAACCTTTGAAAGTTTCTTTAACGAAAATTTTAAAAAATTACTTGAGAAAATAGATTTTTATTTAATGTTTTATCGTAGCTTCATTTTTGCCTTTAAACCTTCATTAATCCATTACTCAATTTCAAAAACATAATTTGGCATCTTTTTACAATAATTGAAATATTTATCCGTTTTATAATGTTGTAAACCGTTTCTAATTACAATAAAATTAAGAAGCCGGTAAACATTGATAATTATTTTGATTTAAAATAATTATTACATTTGTCCTTACCTTAAAAAGTAAAAAAATGAAGAACAAATTGTTCATTTCACTAGTTGTATTTGCCGCGTTCGCAGTAACGGGCTGTGGTAAATCCGGGAAATCCAAAGGCCCGAAAAATGATTATGGCCAGCTTGTAGGTGCCGCGCCTGGTGCCCGTTATAGCCTGCCTAAACCCCCGGGAATGGTATACGTGCCACCTGGTACTTTTCATATGGGGCCAAGTGATGAAGACGTAAACTATGCTTTTACTGCCCGCAACAAACAGGTATCCATTAGCGGTTTCTGGATGGATGCAACAGAAATTACCAATAATGAATATCGCCAGTTTACTAACTGGGTTCGTGATTCAATTGCGGCTAAACTTATGGGATTTGTAAAGCCAGGATCTGATGGAAATGAATATATTGATTGGAAAAAAGCTGCTACAATTAAATGGAACGAGAAAGCAACTATGGAAAAAATAGACGCCATGATTGTTACGCCGGATAATAGAATATTTGGTAAAAAAGAACTTGATCCTCTTAAAATAGTTTATCACTCTGAAACTTTTGATTTTAAAGAAGCGGCAAAAAGAGAGAATGCAAATGTGCCACGCGGAAAATTTATTGTAAAATATGATATTCCTGTTTACCCTGACTCTTTGTCTTGGGTACGAGACTTTGCTTATTCTTATAATGAGCCTATGGCTAAACAATATTTTAGCCACCCTGCTTTTGGAAATTACCCTGTAGTTGGTGTTACATGGAAACAGGCTTCAGCATTTTGTGAATGGAGAACCCAATACTTAAATTCTTATTTGATCAACAAAAACAGATCAAGTGAATCTCCATTCCGGCTTCCCACAGAAGCGCAATGGGAATATGCAGCAAGAGGCGGCAGGTCACAATCTCCTTATCCATGGGGCGGCCCATATTTAAGAAATAAAAAAGGATGCCTTTTAGCTAACTTCAAGCCAGGGCGTGGCAACTATCCGGAAGATGGAGGTTTTTATACAGTTCGTGCAGATGCTTACTGGCCTAACGATTTCGGATTATATAATATGGCAGGCAATGTTGCTGAATGGACATCATCTTTATATTACGAAGGAGGTTATAATTTTCAACATGATATGAATCCTGATATTCGCTATAACGCTAAAGACCAGGATCCTCCACGTATGAAACGCAAAGTTATTCGCGGTGGTAGCTGGAAAGATGTAGGATATTTTTTACAAACCAGCACAAGAGCTTATGAATACCAGGATACTTCCAAAGCATACATAGGGTTCCGTTGTGTAATTGATTTACCACCCGTTACCAGTAAAAAAGGTAAAAAATAAATATTATCTCATAGAATAAATTTTTAACAAACAACTTACTGCCTGTATTAATATTTCTTAATATAGGCATTGTATTTTATAAACCTGACTAATCAACCTTAAACAAAACAATTTAAAATTCAATTATCATGCCTCACAGAAAAAGAACCTTTTTAACTCTAATTGATGTATTAGTAAGCGCAGGTGCTGCAGTAATCATATTTGCAGCATGGGCCAAGTTAACTCACCAGTCATACGCGGACACAATGCTTACTGTCGGCATGTGGACCGAAACTGCCATCTTCCTTGTATACGCAGGGATAGAATGGGTAAAACCTAAAAGACATGAAGAAGATGTTCAGCCAGGTGAAGAAGAGGTAGCAGTTGTAAAAGGAAACCCTGCATTAGCGTCTATGGATAAGATGTTATTAGAAGCTGACATTACTCCTGTTAATTTAAAAAGGCTGGGAGATAATTTTCAAAAATTAGGAACTACAGTTTCCAATATCGGCGAAGTTGGTGACGTTGTAAAATCTACCGGCGATTTTTCTGCCAAGACAAAAGAAGCCACATCAGCTCTTGGAATGATGAAGGATGCCTATGTAAATTCTGCTAATACGATGAGCAGCTTTAATAGTGCTGCGGACAGCGCTAAAGGTTTTCACAACCAGGTGCAGGTGCTTACAAAAAATCTTGGGTCATTAAATACTATTTATGAACTGGAACTAAATGAAAGCAACAATCATCTTAAAGCACTTAACAGTTTTTACGGTAAAATGGCACAGGCGAGTGAAGTAATGATGTCAACTGTTGGTGATGCTCAATCTGCTAAAGAACAAATAGGTGCTTTGGCAAATAACCTTGGCAAGCTAAACCAGGTATATGGCAATATGCTAAGCGCTATGCAGGGAAGACAATAAAAAAATTTATAATCCAATTTAACTAACTAACACAGTAAAAATAATATCATGGCCTTACCTAGAGAACCGCGGCAGAAAATGATCAACATCATGTACCTGGTACTTACCGCTATCTTAGCCTTGAATGTATCTAATGAAGTCATTAATGCATTTAGAGTCGTAAATACAAGTTTAATAACTTCTAATGAGAATATTACTTCTTCGAATGAAACAATTTATAAATCATTGGGAGATAAACTTGCGAATCCTCAATCGCACGATAAGGCTGTAATTTGGGAACCAAAAGCAATGGCTGCTAAAAAGTATTCTGAAAGTCTGAGCAGTTATATTGAAAGCCTTAAATATGACTTGAAAAAAGGGGCAGATCTTAAAATGAGGTGGGACAAGGTAAAAAAAGATAGCGTTGAAGATTACAGAATGGATAACCTTGATGCTTCAACCAGGTTGTTTGAGACTAATGGAAAAGGAAAAGATCTTGAAGCAAGATTACAAAAATATAAACAAGATATGCTTAACATAGATCCGTCTATAAAGGCTCAGTTCGAAGCCACTTTTCCGGTAAATATTAAACCTCCGTTAAGCCAGGATGGAACTGAAAAAGATTTTACACAATCCTTTTTCCACATGACACCGACTATTGCTGCATTAACCATGCTTAGTAAGTTCCAAAATAATGTTAAGAATGCAGAAAGCGAAATCGTCACTTATTGTCATAATCAAATAGGAGCCGTTGAAGTGCATATGGATCAGGTTGGTGTATTAGTTGGCCAAAATTCAAATTACTTAATGCCTGGCCAGGAATTGCAAATTACTGCAGGTGTAGGAGCTTACAGTTCTGCTGCAGCCCCTACGATTTCTATCAATGGTAGCAATGTTAATGTTTCAAATGGTCAGGGAACTTATACAACAACAGTAAGTGGTGGTTCAGGCGAACGTACAGTAAATGTCAACGTATCTTTTAGGGACGAAAATAATAAAATTCAAACCAAATCGATGCCAGTAAAATATACTGTGGGAACCCCTGGAGGTGCGGCAGTAATGCTAGATAAAATGAATGTGTTTTACATTGGAGTTCCAAACCCCGTGACGATTTCTTCAGGAACAGGGTGGGATAAAACTCATGTCTCGATGACGTCAGGAAGTTTATCTTCTGCAGGCGGCACGGGAAAATATATTGTAAATGTAAGTGCAGTAGGTAAAACAACCATTAATGTAAATGCAGATGGTAAAAACAGTTCTTATGATTTCAGAATTAAAAGAATTCCTGATCCTATTTTAAAAGTTGGCCCAAGCAGTGGTGGAAGAATTCAATCGGTAGTATTTAAAAACCAACAATTTGCGAGGGCAGATCTGGAAAATTTTGATTTTGATGCGAGATTCAGCGTTGTTAGCGCAACTGTATATTTCTCAGGCGCAAATTTTCCAAGTGTTCAATCCGCCACAATTTCCGGTGGAAACCTTGGAGGTATTTCGGCACAGTTACAAAAATGTATCCCTGGCTCATCAGTTAATTTTGATAATGTAAAAGTTCAAGGTCCGGATAAAGTGGTGCGGTCAATTCCTGGTCCGGGTTTTTTATTATACTAAGAAATTATATTAAAGAATAAATAAAATGGTTATGAAAAAAATAATTGGAAAATGTTTAATGCTGCTTTTATGCTTTGCAATGGTTGGCTATGTTGCTGATGCGCAGGCAAAAAAAAAGAAGCCGACGACCCGTACTGTAAAAAAACGTACGACCGCAAAGAAAACTACTAATTCCCGTACAAAGGCTAAAATTAGTCCGGCTGCCAAAGCAGATACGGCTGTAGTAATCGCTCAGCCTAAAATTGACAGCCTTCCTATTCCAAATGTAAAAAAATCTTTGCGACCAAATGACGCCATCGAGCGCAATCTTGTAACTGAGAGGACTCCGCTTGCTTATGAGCATTTACGTGAAGATGATGCAGTTTACAGGCAAAAGGTATGGAGAGAGATAGATACCCGTGAAAAGATGAATCTTCCTTTCCGTTATGCAGCAAATGATAATAATGGCAACCAGCGGTTTATCTCTATACTATTTAAAGCAATACAAGATGGCCCTGATAAAGGTGGCGTAACCGTATTTAACCAGGTTGATGATCGATTTACAACCCCGATGACTGTAGCAGAAGTTGCTAAAGTGGTTTCCGGAGGAAGTGTTTCAGTTCCTATGTATGATTCTTTGGGAAACGTTACAGGATACAAAGAAACCGTAGCTGAAGTAAACCTTGATTCTTTTTATAAATTTCATATTAAGGAAGAAGTAATTTTTGATAAAGAAAGTTCCAGGTTATTCTGGAGAATATTAGGAATAGCCCCGGTTAAAAATGTTATAACCTCTCAAGGCCTTGATCTGGGAGAAACAGAGCTGTTCTGGGTTTACTACCCTGACATGAGACCAATTTTTGCAAAGTATGAAGTTTACAATTCGAAAAACTATGGTGCTCGTATGAGTTGGGAAGAGCTTTTTGAAAGCCGTATGTTTTATGGAAGAATCATCAAAAGTACTTTAGATAATCCCTTTGACCAATTGCTTTCTCAGCAGCAAGGCTTAAAAGATAGCCGTATTTTACAATTGCTTGAAGGTGAAAATATAAAAGATAAAATATTTAATTACGAACAGAATTTGTGGAGTTACTAACCTAACACATTTTGTTTAATTGAAAAGGCTGTTGCAAAACTAATTGCAACAGCCTTTTTATTTCAGATGTATACCACAGAAAATTTTAAGGTAAGTTTGAAACTATTTTTTTCGACACTTTACAATTCTTTAAAAAATTTCAGTTTATAACAGCTTGGCTAATTCGGTTTATTAATACATTATTTTTCAAATTTTATCTTACCGGTTGAAATATAAGAAGACGAATTATTGTATTGATCCTTATAAAATAACCGTGCTTCCTTATCCAATTTCAAGCAAGTATTCTTTTCAGCTATATCCTCAGCAGAGTTTAATGGCTGTAAAGAAGGATACCAGATAATATGAGCAGGTTTATTTAAAAGTATCTCAGGTGCAGACCATTCCTGAGAATTTTTGCCGGCCCCCAGATCTGCATTTTTATTAAATGAAATATAAACGCTGTTGCCTTTCCAGGAAGGGCCTTCTGCTTTAGCCATGAGCATTATCCAGCACCCTAAATAACTATTCCAGCTTACCGAAGGACCCCAATAAAATTTTGATTTCGGCGATGAGGCAGGGCCACCTCATTCGTTTAAAGGAATTTGTAAAGATTGCGCCGGGCTCCCAACACCATCAAAAGGCCCATTAAATTCCTTACCATCCCAGCGCTTGCTTTGCCATATGGATTGTCAAGATCTGAAAGTGCAATTCGCGCCACGCTGATGCATTGGCCGCTCCATTCAATTTTTGGATCATAATTATCAGCATCATATTTTCCGGGATAGCCGTATTCCCCATAAAAAAGATAGAGATAATTTCCACTTGCAACTGCTGAAGGATCACCCACACCACCGGCAAATGTGACCGAGGTATTATGTGGCTTTAAGATCATCCGGGGTTGATTATCTTCTATAAAAATTCCTTTATTGCTCCAACTTCTTCCACCATCGACAGATTTCATCACGCCTATTCTGCAAACTGCCGCAGGTGTAGATGTACCTGTAAGCCCCTGTGGCCAATTCTTATCTATGTATCCTTCACCCGTATTGGAATCATAAGGCAAAGTCATTGGATAATTTTCATTATGATATATGGCGTATAATGTCTTGCCTGATTCATCTTTCTTATCCTGGTAAATAGTTTCAAACCACACGGCGCCATGTAAACCGGGAAGTCCGGGCTTAGCATTAGCTGGCATAACGGGCGCAATAAACGAAACTGAGCTTGCTTTGAATGCCTCATCTGCATTGGCGCCATTTGCATACTTAAGATCTTTTGCATCACCCCATAGTGGATCTTCACCATACTTGCCGGGAAATATCCGGAATGTATCTCCAACCCATGCTTCAGCCATATTACAGTCAACAAACGAATTGAAATAAAATTTTTCACTTTCAATAAGTATTGCTTTTGGTTTGCTTATTTGTTCAGGAGTATTTTTATTTTGAGAATTATTAGTACATGCAAAAATTATTGAGATTAGCAAAATGCTAATAAGCAAACACGTTTTGTTTTTTTTGCATGGCGAATTATTTTATCAAATCTAAGCACTTCATCAAAAAAAGAAAAAATGATTTGATTTGATAAAAATATTCTTATGATAAAATCAAAATTAAGCTAAGACTAACATGCAAAATGTCTTTATCAATTTTCTAAGAAAAATATTGCAATACATTCCATTTCGAACCAGCGATCTAATAAAATCGTGAAGCAAAAAAATATAAATGCCAATTGGGTAGCTGTCACTTGGTTTTTTTGTAAACGTATCGTGTGCAAAGTCATAAAGAAAAATATAACACCTATTGTCAAGGAATTGAAAATTAGGATAAGTCCAGTTTTTGTAGTTAGATTTTTTTGCCCTTTTTTTGATAAATCCAGCAAGTAAAACAGCCACTCCAATAATAAAAATACTTGTCAATAAAATTATCAATAATAAAAAAAGCATGCTGAGCCTGTTCATTGTCTGTCTAAGATTGCCTGCAAAACTTTAATATTTGAAAATCAACTCAGAAAAATATTTTCTTCTTTTCCAAGGAATCATTTTATTAATTTGAATTAAATGTAACTGACACTCCACCAACAATTGGCTGCTGCGGTTTATAAATAAAATATATCGTGTGAAACCTTCCATCAGTAACTGTTTCCAGGGGTACTTTTGCAATACCAGACTGCTGGCCTTTCTTAGGGGCGGGCATGCTTCCTTTTCCTAAAACCTTTCCATCACTTGCATCTAACCTCACTTCATAATCTATACTTTTATCAGGCGGAGCCTGCCAGCCGTTAGCAAGGTTAACGGAACGTACCCCGGTGAGGTCAATGCTATCTACCGTGAACCAGCCTTCCGTAGCAGGGAACATCATAACGTTGTTTCCATTGTATTTAAATATTGTAAATCCTTTTACTTTTTCATTTCCGGTAAAAGAAATGGTGTTGCTTCTTAAGGCAACTGAATTGCTGCCGGTGAGAGCCTTAATATTATTCCCACCTTTATCAGTATAGCTTGCCGATAAAACCATTACTCCTGCAGGTTTTTGATTTACCGGGGGAACAATGATACCGGATGAAGGCAAAGATTTTTTTAAATTAGGTTTATTTGATAGTGAAAGAATCCAGGAAACCATTTGTTGCACATCTCCCTCGGAAAGTGTGGGATGTGCCGCCATGGCAACATCGCCCCAAACACCGCTTCCACCTTTAATTATTTTTTGAGCAAGGAGACTTATTGCACCAGGTTGCTTACCATATTTCTGCGACACCTGCAAAAAAGACGGGCCAATTGATTTCTCTGCTTCTTTGTGGCAGCTCTTACAGTCAAGTGAGAATACCATGCTTTTACCGCCTATATTCGCCTCTCCCTGCTGATGGCCTAAAGAAGCAGATGCTTTATCAAAACCTTCAACATAATCAACAGAAACAAAAAGATTGGCAGGATCCATCTTTGCAGTATCCGTTTTATCTGTCACGGTTATTGCATATTTTACAGGCGCTCCCGGTAAATAAAAAGATTTATTGCTTCCGGATAAGTCTATAGTAACTTTCGGTGCCTCGTTGCCCGCATAAATATTTACTACATTGCTTTTTGAAGAAGCACCATTATTATCTTTCGCTTCTACCGAAACCTGGTAATCTCCCGCTGTAGTGTATGTGTAATCTAACTCCGGTGTTGTCGTCTCTTTACTAGTTCCATTGCCGAGATTCCATATGTAAGTGATCTTATCATTTTCGGGATCTTTCGCAGCAGTAGTAGCCTTTATCGCAAAAGGCAATACGCCCGAAGCTTTATTTACGTTTATTGATCTTATCACCGGTGGCCGGTTCCCTGCATTAAAATCTATTCTCGCTAATCCGGCATCCGGATTTTTAGTGAACCATCCATTGCCATATTCAAGCAGGTACAGCTTTCCATCCGGACCCACTTCCATATCAATCAAAGAATTTAATTTGACTGAGCTGAAAAACGGTTCCATCTTATCGAAGTCACCATTGGGTAACATAGTTACAGCTTTTATCCAGCCCCTGATCCAGTCATAAATAAGAAGTTTGCCATTATAGTAGTCCGGAAGCCGGGTTTCTTTTGGGAACATATCAGTATAATAAACAGGGCCTGCCATTGCATTTCTTCCACCCGTTCCTACCTGGGGAAAATCAGGAGATGCACCATAAGGATACCAGATGAATGCAGGTTGTGCAGGTGGCAATTCTTTCAGGCCGGTATTATTTCTTGAATTATTGACTGGTCTATTTGGGTCAAAAGCAGCAAGACTTTTCCCGGTAGCGTAATCATATTCATGATATGGATAATTGTTTCCTACAAATAATGGCCAGCCAAAGTAACCTGCTTTTCGTGCCTGGTTTACTTCATCATAACCACGGGGGCCTCGCGTAGCAAGACTATCGTTTTGAGCATCGGGGCCTACTTCTCCCCAGTATAAAAAACTATTTTTCTGGTCAACTGAAATACGGTAAGGATTGCGGTTTCCCATTACATAAATTTCAGGCCTTGTTTTATCAGTGCCTTTAGGAAAAAGATTTCCTTCTGGTACTTCATAAGTGCCGTCATCTTTCAACCGCAACCGCATGATCTTTCCACGAAGGTCATTGGTATTTCCTGCGGATCTTCTTGCATCGTATTGTGTGTGACCTGGAAGGTCGTTTAAGGGTGCATAACCGCTATTCACATATTTGGCACCAGGCTCATCAAAAGGTGTTGAATTATCTCCTGCTGAAAAATATAATAATTTATCAGGGCCAAATGCAATGGAGCCACCTGTATGACAACAAATTTGACGCTGAGATTTTACTTCTATTATTACTTTTTCTGTAGCCTTGTCAAGCGTATCATTCTTAAAAGTAAATCTTGATAAACGGTTAACTGCACTATCAGCAGGGCTGTAGTAAATATATACCCAATTGTTTTTAGCAAAGTCCGGATCCTTCGCAAGGCCAAGCATACCTTCTTCCGCATTTACGCCGGGCACTGACGTTTTATAGTACACATCGAAGAACCCTGCTTGCTTTACCTTCTTTGTATCGCTTTTATAGAGCATTATTTCACCCCGTCTTTGAATAACAAGAATATCAAGGTTTGGAAGAATAGTCATCTCTGTAGGTTCATAAAATTCGCCCTGTGTAAGCTGTGTTTTGGTAAAACGATCTTCATCAGGCGGGATCTGTGTTTTCGCTTTCGCAAAATCAAGATCTTTATTATCACCAATTGCATATTGAATGCCGCCCAGGATATGTTTAAGATAAGGCTCCTCATGAAAGGACTCTTTAGTGTGACCAAGCTCAGTATAGAAAGCCCGTCCGCCATCATAATCATGATACCAGGCCATGGGATGGTTGTCTCCGTTTTTGCCGCCATGATAACTTTTTTCATCAATGGTCAATAATATATGCGTGTCTTTATTTATTTTTTTAAAACTGTAATATTCATCTGTGCGCTTCCATTCTTTTGGAAGGTCCTTGGTAGCAATGTTATCGGCATCTACCACATGGAGCACACCTTC
>DASYOM010000067.1:0-17008 GCA_036007765.1 Chitinophagaceae bacterium
ACATTAAAAGATCCAAATACAGTTTTACTTTCAAAAGAAGCTGCGGATAAATATTTTGGCGATTGGAAAACGGCTATGGGCAAAACAATAAAACTCAACAATACCGATGTATTAAAGGTTTCAGGCATTCTTGCAACAATACCTTTAAACACTCAGTTTCAATTTAAAGCTGTGGTATCTTATGGCACAGGCTTTACAAAAGATCTTGCTGATTCTAAAAATTATGATGGTACAACTGGAAGTTTTGGGTGTTTTATTGTATTGCCGCAAAATGTTTTTTCATCAGAATTTAATAACCAGTTAAAAGTGTATTCGAAAAAGGTAAAAACAGCAGGTAACAATGATGTTGAAATAATTCAGCCTTTCAAAGACATTCACTTTGACACACATGCCGGCGATTTTAGCAACAAAACAATTAGCCATCAACTTATAAACATATTATGGCTCATTGCAGCATTTATTTTGTTGATTGCCTGTGTAAATTTTATTAATCTTTCAACTGCACAAGCCGTTAACCGTGCAAAAGAAGTAGGCGTAAGAAAAGTATTAGGCAGCAACAGATGGCAACTGCAATTACAGTTTATTTCTGAAACATTTTTAATCGTATTTGCCTCTGTAGTGCTCGCATTAATTATTACATGGATAGCGTTACCATATATCAATACAATACTTGAGCTTTCACTACATATAAATTCTGCTAATGCTTTATCTATAGCTATATTTCTTTTCATAATAATTATTGCAGTTACACTACTGGCTGGCTTTTATCCATCAATTGTTTTATCATCATTTAATCCTATCAATGCTTTAAAGAGCAAGCTTGCAGCAAAGAGCAGCAAAGGAATTTCATTGCGGCGTGGTTTGGTTGTGTTCCAGTTTATTATTGCACAGTTTCTTATAATGGGAACACTGGTTATTGTAAAACAGATGAACTTTTTTACCAGTCAGCCAATCGGTTTTGATAAAAGTGCAATTGTTGATATTCCATTACCTACGGATAGCGTTGGCAACAGCAAGCTTGATTATTTGAGACAACAATTACAAACAGTAAATGGAATTCAAATTGTAAGTTTTAATTCCAATACTCCCATTGAAGATAATAATGATAACTGGACGATGTTCAATTTTAATCACGCAATAAAACAAACAGAATTCTGTTCAATAATAAAAACTGCGGATAATAATTATGTTCCTGTTTATAAACTGCCTTTGCTTGCAGGAAGAAATATTGAGGCATCTGATACAATGAAAGAATTTTTAGTAAATGAACAGGTATTAAAAAATTTAGGCATTACAAATCCACTGGATGCATTAAATAAGGAAATTAAATTCGATGACAGAAACAAAGGCAATATTGTTGGCGTATTAAAAGATTTTAATACAAGGTCATTTCGTGATGATTTTGCACCTTTAATTATAACAAGTAATAAAAAAGAATATACAGATGCAGCCATAAAGCTTGCAACAAAGAATGTAACATCTGTAATGAAGACTGTTGAAAAAATATGGAATACAACTTATCCTGATTTTGTGTTTGAATATAAATTTCTGGATGATAAAATAGCAGGCTTTTATAAACAGGAAACCCAGTTGGCACATCTCTATAAGGTTTTTGCATTCATCGCTATATTCCTTAGCTGTCTTGGCTTGTACGGCTTAGCTTCTTTCATGGCAGTGCAACGGATTAAAGAAGTTGGCATTCGGAAAGTGCTTGGTGCAACAGCATCAAACATTGTGTATTTATTTTCAAAAGAATTTGTTGTGCTTATATCAATTGCATTTGTTATTGCAACGCCGGTTGCCTGGTATTTTATGAACAAGTGGCTGCAAAATTTTGTCTTCAAAATACAATTGAGCTGGTGGATTTTTATTATAGGCGGCATTGCATCTATCATTATTGCATTGCTAAGTGTAAGCTTCCAGGCAATAAAAGCAGCGATAGCAAACCCGGTTAGGAGTTTACGAACGGAGTAAAACCAGAACCATGATCAACCTGATGTATAAGATTAGTCATGATTCAAAACAAAAAGTCATAAAATCTTTTAATCTCCGAAGGAGTACTTTGGACATAAAAAATAAAAAGTTCAGACAATGTTTAAAAATTTCTTTAAAACTACCATCCGCACCCTTTGGAAAAACAAAGGTTACAGCTTCCTGAATATTTTTGGCTTGGCGATAGGAATTGCCTGCGCAGGTTTAATTTTTTTATGGGTAGAAGACGAAGTGAATTATGATAGTAATAATCTAAAAAAAGACAGGTTATTTATTGTTAAGACAAATAATAAAGTTGATGACGGTGTATTCACACATTCTTCAACGCCTGGCCCATTAGGCCCGGCAATGCAGTCACAGATGCCGGGTATCGCAAATACATGCCGGGTTACTGAAGATGGCACTTCAATGTTGTTTAGCTTTGGGAATAAATCAGTGTATGCCTCAGGCAATTTTGCAGAGCCTTCCATATTCAGCATGTTTACATTACCCTTTGTAGAAGGCAATGCCGATAATGCTTTCGTACAATTACATTCAATAGTAATAACAGAAAAGACAGCGAAGATATTTTTTAGCGGTGAAAAAAATATTGTCGGTAAAACTGTGCGAATGGATAACAAGCAGGATTACGTTGTAACCGGTGTTCTTAAAGATTTGCCGGAAAATTCCTCTTTTCAGTTTGAATGGCTGGCGCCTTTTAAAGTTTGGTATGACGAAAATCCATCGGCAGCACAGTGGTTTAATTTTGGCCTTACCACTTATATTGAATTAAAGCCGGGTGTTGATCCTGTTGCTTTCAACAAAAAACTTTTAGATCCTTTGTATGATTTCACAACACAAAAGAATGAATCATCTACGTCCACCGTGCATGTGTTTTTATTTGGCATGAACGATTGGCATTTGCGTGATGATTTTGATAACGGAAAAGAAACGGGTAGTGGAAGAATTCAATACGTGCATTTGTTTACCATTATTGCATGGATCATTTTATTTATTGCTTGCATCAACTTCATGAACCTGGCAACCGCCGGCAGCGAGAGACGTTCAAAAGAAATTGGCGTAAGAAAAGTATTGGGCTCAGGAAAGAAGAATTTGGTTCTTCAATTTATGGGCGAAGCAGTATTCATGGCTTTGCTATCGGCTGTTGCAGCGGTTTTTATTATTTCGGTGGTATTGCCTGCATTTAATTTATTGGTACAAAAAAATCTGCTATTAGGTTTATCCAATCCATATCATTTCACTGCATTGTTGTTGCTTACATTAATATGTGGCCTTATTGCCGGGAGTTATCCATCGCTTTACCTGTCATCATTCAACCCGGTATTTGTTTTAAAAGGAATAAAAATAAAAACGGGGAGTGCGGCAGTTATAAGAAAAGGTTTGGTAGTAATACAATTTGCTGTTTCAATTATACTCATCATCGGCACCATTATTATTTATCAGCAGATACAGCATATTAAAAGCAGGGACCTTGGTTATAATAAAAACAATTTAATACAAATGGGTGCACAGGAAGATTTGGTAAAAAATTTCTCCTCAATTAAACAAGACCTGCTTAACACGGGGGTTGTAGAGAATGCGGCATTAGCCGACCATGAAACCATTTCGGGCGGAAATAATACAACCAGTATTGACTGGCCTGGTAAAACCCCCAATAGCAATATTGTTATTTCACAACGGTTGGTGAGCCCTGAATTTGTGTCAACCGTTGGTATGCACATTACAGAAGGCAGGGATTTTCAGGCGACGGATGCAGTTGAGTTTGGAGAAGACCGTATGCCAAAAGATTCAACACAGGTCTTTAATGTTATCGTTACACAATCAATGGAAAAATTGTTGGGCAATGGAAGCGCTGTTTGTAAAACAATGCAGTGCAACCGAAATAATGGAACTTTTCACATGATAGTTACAGGCGTTGTAAAAGATTATGTGTATGGTGATATGTATGGCCAGTCTGCACCGGTAATATTTTATTACATACCACAGGCGTCAAGTTTAATGTATGTGAGAACAAGTGTAAACAGTGATCCTGAAACTGCCCTGGCAAAAATTGGCGCGGTTATGAAGAAAGACAATCCCGCGTATCCTTTCGAATACAAATTTGTAGATGACCAGTTCAATTCTATGTTTATAAGCGAAATGCTCATCAGCAAATTATCAAGAGTATTTGCTTCATTGGCTATCATCATTTCATGCCTTGGTTTATTTGGCCTCGCCGCTTATACTGCAGAACGCAGAACAAAAGAAATAGGCATTCGTAAAGTACTTGGAGCAACTGTTTCCGGTATCGCAGGCTTATTATCAAAAGACTTTCTGAAACTGGTAACTATCTCGTGCATCATTGCATTTCCGGTCGCATGGTGGATGATGGATAACTGGTTAAACAATTATGCATACAGGATAAAAATGAACCTGGTAATATTTCTTGTTGCGGGAATTTTAGCTGTGGTGATCGCATTGTTGACGGTGAGCTTCCAGGCAATAAAAGCAGCGATAGCAAACCCCGTGAACAGTTTACGAAGTGAATAATATTAAAATTAAAATAGAATTACATGTTTAAAAATTATTTCAAAATCGCGTTGCGCAATCTTGTAAAGAATAAAGTTTCATCTATAATTAATATTGGTGGGCTTGCTGTTGGCATGGCGGTAGCTATGCTAATCGGTTTGTGGATTTATGATGAATTGTCTTTTGACAAACAGTTTAAAAATCACAAACAAATTGCGCAGGTAATTCAGAATGTTTCCAACAATGGTGAAAAAGATACCTGGCATAATGTGCCTTTTCCCTTAGGGGAAGAACTTCGAAAAAGTTATGCCGGTGATTTCAAAAATGTTATAATGACCACCGGGGCAGGGGATCATATTTTATCTTTTAATGAAAAAAAACTTACTACATCAGGAGGCTATTTTGAACCGGGTGTTGTTGAAATGCTTTCCCTGGATATGCTGAAGGGCACCGGAAATGGATTGAAAGATCCTTCTTCCATTTTGCTTTCGAAATCGTCTGCCAAAGCATTTTTTGGAAATGATGATCCAATCGGAAAGGTCTTAAAAATTGATAACAACCTTACTGTTGGAGTAGCAGGAGTCTATGAAGACCTTCCCACTAATTCTTCATTTGCTGAAGTAAATTTTATTGCGCCATGGGAATTATTTGCAACCAGCAATGACTTGAAAAGTAATACCAATCCGTGGCGGTGCAATTGCTATACAAGCTATGCCCAGGTAGCTGATAATGCAGACATGAATAAAGTTTCAGCAAAGATCAAAGATGTCAAAATAAAAAAAGTAAATAAAGATGAAGTGTTTCATAAACCGCAGCTGTTTCTTTTTCCTATCAGTAAATGGCATTTGTATTCAGAGTTTAAAAATGGGATCAATACAGGTGGGCGTATTCAATATGTTTGGTTATTTGGAATAATCGGTGTTTTCGTTTTGCTGCTGGCCTGCATCAATTTTATGAACCTTAGCACAGCCCGTTCAGAAAAACGTGCGAAAGAAGTTGGCATCCGGAAATCAATTGGATCATTACGTTTACAACTCATCTTTCAATTCTTTTGCGAATCATTGCTGGTAGTTGCATTAGCATATGTGTTGTCCCTGGTTTTAGTCTTTCTTGCATTGCCCTTTTTTAATGATGTTTCCGGAAAGAAAATGTCTATCATGTGGAGCAACCCTTTTTTTTGGTTGCTCGGCGTAGGTTTCAGCATAATTACAGGTTTAATTTCAGGCAGTTATCCGGCGCTGTATTTATCATCATTTAAGCCTGTTAAGGTTTTGAAAGGCACATTTAAAGCAGGCAGGTTTGCAGCCGTTCCACGTAAAATATTAGTGGTTCTTCAGTTTACGGTTTCAGTTACTTTGATCATTCGAACCATTGTCGTTTTTAGCCAAATTCAATTCGCACAAAATCGCCCTATCGGGTACAGTCGCGATGGCCTCATCAAAGTGCCAATGATTACCGGTGAGATCCATAATCATTTTGATGTAGTAAAAAATGAGTTGCTAAAGACCGGGGCGGTTAGTGAAATGTCAGAATCAGGAAGCCCGACTACAGAGGTCTGGTCAACCAATAGTGGCTTTGAATGGAAAGGTAAAGATCCGGGCCTTGCGGTAGATTTTCCAAATATTGAAGTGTCTTATGATTATGGTAAAACTATTGGATGGCAATTCCTTGACGGAAGAGATTTTTCAAAAGATTTTCTAACAGATTCAACAGGTTTCGTGTTGAATGAAACCGCCGTAAAATTTATGGGTTTGAAAAATCCCGTCGGCGAAACTGTTAGTTGGGATGGAACTCCATTTAAAGTAATTGGGGTAATTAAGGACATGATTGTGGAATCTCCATATGCTCCTGTAAGGCCTACATTATTTCACTTGTCAAAAGACCAGGGGAATATCGTACTTATAAAAATAAATTCAAAAACAAGTGCCCGTGATGCGCTTGCGAAAATAGAAACTGTATTTAAAAAATATAATCCTGAACAGCCTTTCGAATATCAATTTGTAGATGAAGATTACGCAAAGAAATTCGGTAACGAAAAACGTATTGCAACCCTTGCAAGCTTCTTTGCAATATTGGCCATTTTTATAAGTTGCCTCGGCCTTTTTGGTATGGCATCTTTTGTTGCAGAGCAACGGACCAAAGAAATCGGCGTGCGTAAAGTTTTAGGCGCATCAGTGTTTGGCCTGTGGCGCCTGTTATCAAAAGATTTTGTTGTACTGGTAATTATATCCTTATTAATTGCGATACCATTGGCTTATTATTTAATGCATGGCTGGTTAGATAACTATCAATACAGAACTAAAATTTCCTGGTGGATTTTTGCAGTTTCAGGTGCAGGTGCGATTCTAATAACACTTTTAACAGTAAGCCACCAGGCAATAAAAGCGGCGATAGCGAATCCGGTGAAAAGTTTGAGAAGTGAATAAAAAATAAAACGATGTTTAAAAATTATTTTAAAATCGCATGGCGGTCTTTCATAAAAGATAAAGTTTATGCAACTATCAATTTAACTGGCCTTGTAATAGCATTAGCTGGCGTTTTAATGATTGCTGCCTACGTTAAATATGAATTATCATTTGATAGGTATTATAGCAATTCCAACAGAATTTACCGCGTAGTGGCTGAAGAAAAAAGAGACAGTCTTTTTGAAAAGACTTTTTCAATGCCTGATGCCCTGGCATATACTTTAAAAAACGAATTTCCTGAGATAGAATCTGTAACTAAAATTTCGGAGACACAAAATGATTTCGTTGTAAACGGGAAAAATATCCAGGTTAAATATCTCATGGTTGACAGTAGTTTTTTTAAAATGTTCAACCTGCCATTTGTTTTAGGCGATGCCGCTTCATCTTTGATAAATAATAATAGCATTGTGCTTACCGAAAGCCTTGCAAAAAAACTTTTTCCATCTGAAAATACAATAGGTAGAAAACTTAATTATAAGGGATATACGAAAGTCAATAAACCATTTACTGTTACCGGGATTATTAAAGACATTCCAACAAATACGCATTTTCAGGCCGAAGCCATTGTGGCTAATACTGAAACACAGGAGCCTCTGGATTGGCGGGGCTTTGGTACTCGGGGAGTTAAATATATCATGTTGAAAAGAGGCGAAGATATAGACGCCCTGGATAAAAAAATTCCTTCTATTTATGAAAAATACTATTTTCGGAAAGATACAAAAATTGTGTTCCAGCCGGTTACTTCCATTCATTTGCATTCGCATATTAAAAATGAACCTTTTCCTACCGGCGACATAAAATACATCTACATTTTTTCTTTTGTCGCGTTATTGATTTTGTTTATCGCCTGTATCAATTATATTAATCTTACAACAGCCCGCTCGTTGCAGAGGGTAAAAGAAGTGGGCATCAGAAAGGTAATGGGCGCCGGTAAAAAACAATTAGCTTTTCAGTTTGTTTCTGAATCTGTTTTGCTTTTTTGTGTTGCATTGCCTGTTGCCTTGTTCATAACTTATTTGCTTTGGCCGTTGTTCGCAAAAATTGTGGATATTAATGCGGACAAACTTCTTCTGTTAAATTGGAAATTTATTGTGGCTATTTTTTTACTAAGTATTGCAACCGGAGCCATCTCAGGCTCTTATCCCGCTTTCTTCCTTTCACGGCTCCACCCCGTTGGCATACTGCAAGACAAGCAAAAGAGTTTTTCGATAAATCTTAATATCAGGAAAACTTTAATCGTATTTCAGTTTGTTATTTCCATCGGGTTGATTGTAGCCACCATAGTTGTATATAAACAACTTTACCTGCTCAATAATATGCAACTCGGTTTTAATAAAAATTACCTGATCACTTTACCATTTCAGAATTTTCAGGATAAAGCATCTTCATTTAAAAACGAGTTAAAAACAGGGAAAGATATTGTAGATGTTTCTTTTTCAAATTGGACATTGGGAGGTTATGGCCATTCTTCAAGCATGAGCCGCCCGGACGATTCTACAAAAAACTGGAATTTTGGTTTTGTAGATGTTGATGCGGATTTTTTAAACACTATGCAGATAAAGTTAATAGCAGGGAAAAATTTTTCACACATTTATTCACCGGCAACCGATAATATTGATTCTTTGGCACATCCACCAAATAAAAAATTGTCATACGAAGAATATAGAAACATTATTTCTTCAAGACCTATTATTATTACAAAGGCAACAGCCGAAAATTTGGGATTTAAGCAACCTGTTATAGGGCAAGTATTAAAATTAGGTGCTTTGCAGGGAACCGTAGTTGGCGAAATCAATGATTTTATAGGAATTTCTTTATTGGAAAAAAGCCCTATGGTTGTTGTTTCAAAAGAGATGAATCTTCCTTTTGGAAATACATACATAAGAATTAATTCAAAAAATATTCCTGAAACTATTGATTTTATTAAGAGTAAATGGAAGCAGTTTTTCCCGGATTCGGATTTTAGTTTTTCGTTTATGGATGATGATATAGCCAACCTGTATAAATCGCAGCAGCGCCTGGCAAAGTTATTTACAACATTTGCTACATTGGCTATACTTATTTCACTGCTCGGATTGTTTAGCCTAGTAGCGCTTATTGCGCAGCAGCGCACAAAAGAAATAGGCATAAGAAAAGTACTTGGCGCCAGTGTGCCGGAGATTGTAAGCTTGCTTTCCGGCAGCTTTGTTGAGCTGATTTTGCTTGCCTTTATTATTGCTACACCAATAGTCTGGTGGGCGATGAATAATTGGTTGCAGGATTTTCAATACCGGATAACTATTAGCTGGTGGATATTTTTAATTGCAGGTTTGGGAAGTTTAGTTTTTGCATTAACGGTGGTTGCAATACAGGCAATAAAAGCGGCGATAGCGAATCCGATAAAAAGTTTAAGAACAGAATAAAATGATTACCATGATAAAAAATTATTTCAAAACTGCATGGCGTAATATTATTCGTCATAAAATCTATACGACTATAAATGTAGTTGGGCTTGCTTTAGGTATTTGTGCCTGTATTGTAATATATCTTATTACAAACTACGAATTTAGCTTCGACAAGTTTCATCCTGGTAAAGATCGTATCTATCGTATCGTTGGTGAAATACAAAGAAGCGGTAGTGAAAAGCAATTTTTGAACAGCCCGGTTTCTGATGTGGCAGATTTTCAAAAACAGATTCCAGGGTTTGAAACAGAGACTGGTGTTCATTTCTACAGTGTTGGCGTAAGTATACCGAACGGTAATAATCCTGCTAAAAAATTTGATAGCAGAATTGAAGGCTCTTATGTTACTTCAACCGTTATTACCTGGCCACAATATTTTGAGATATTACATATCAATGGTTGGCCGGAAATCCGGAGGTTTTAAATGAACCATTTAAAGTAGTTCTTTCTGAAAAAAGAGCGCATACATACTTTGGCGATATTCCACTTAACAGTATAATTGGAAAAACGGTAATCTATGATGATTCATTAAGAGTGAGTGTAGCAGGCATTGTAAAATACCGGACTGAAAATATCGATTTTGATTACACCGATTTTATTTCTATCAGCACGGCAACACATAGCTTTTTAAAGAATCAAATTGCAACCGATGACTGGAGCAGCCTGATTGTAACTCCTGAATTGATTTTTTCATACGTTTATGTTAAGGTAAAGCATCATTTCATTTGAAATAATACTTTACTATTTATTAGTGAGAGAAAAATGGAAAATATTTTTTTATGTCCCTCTCTGCTTATTTTGCAGAACAGCAGTATTTGTTTTAATACATTGAAATCATATAAATCAAGGCAATATTATATTAGTACTTTTATGAAACAAAATATTTAAATTATGAAAAAGATTTATATTATTTTATTCTCTTGCTTTTTACTGGCAAATGAAAAAGTAATTGCACAAAATGTTGGTATTGGCACAACAATGCCTTCTGAAAAATTAGAAGTTGCTGGAAATGTAAAGGCTGATTTATTTAAGTACGCCTCACCAAAAACTTTTTATTACAGCGTGAATGAAGCCGCTTTTAAAGGCAGAAATTCATCAGAAACCGTAATTAGTGGTGTGGGGAATGGCGGATCTTATATATCCAATGGCACAACTTATGGATTACATGCACCCGTTAACTTACCTCAGAATGCTAAGATCGTTCAAATTACCGTTCATTTTTATGATGCATCATCAACACAGGATCTTACGGCTTATATGCAAAATGAGTTTTCAAGTGGCTATAATGTTTTGGCCACAATCAATTCATCCGGGAATGCAGGCCAGGATATTCAAAATTATATTTTACCGACACCAGTAAGCATTGATAATTCCAGTTCTTCTTATGAAATTCTGGTTGTGCCAACATCTGGTTTCTGGAACACTCCGGATCTTGCTATACGATCAGTGATCTTTCAATATACAATGGATGAAACAAATTAAATAACAGGAACCAGTTTAATAAATGTTTAACTGCGTTTAACCTTATCTGTTATATAAGTTAGGTTGAAACAAAGAACCGCATAAATCATTTTTAAAATATTATACCAATGGTGTTCATGGAACAATACTTCAAACCCTAAGAAGCCCATTCACCGCCGATTGCGTGTTCGTGCTGATGGTTTTGCGGCATAGCAATCACCAACAACTAGTAGAGAGTTTGAAAGTAAACGGAAGCCAATGTCTTTTTAATTGAATTAACTTAGCATTACTAAACTACTTCATTATCACTAATCACCACTTACAATATTTCATGAAAGCGCTTTTTAGAATGGAAGCATCTTTTAAAGCAGATAAGTATAAAGATGTAATCATAGACGGCCTTAAATTTCTTATCAAAGAAATAATCCCTTACTGAAGTGATGATTACCTTTTAGATACTTAATGAGTCTTTTTACTGGCGTATTTGTTTTTACACTTCTGCGTGTAAGCCTATCCTGTTACCTTCCGTATCAATACAACTTGCTACAAAACCTGCCGGTATTTTTGTTCTGTCCATCACAATTTTTCCGCCGGCTTTTTCTACTTTGTCTAATACTGTCTGTAACGATGGACTTGCATTTAAATAAATAATCGGCCCGTCTTTTCCCGGGCTAAAATCTTTCTTCTTTAACAATGAGCCCGACAGAATTCCTGACAATCCCATGATGGTATGTGGCTTTCTTGGGAAAAAAGCCATTTCTTCTCCTTCCTTTCCGGCAGTTTCCATTTCAATATCAAAAATTGTTTCGTAAAATTTCTTTGCACGTTCTAAATCGGTAACAGGTATATCGAACCAGTTAATTGCATTAGTATCTGCATTTATTTTTTGTAGCATAGCCTTATATTTATTTTTTAGTGTTTTTTAATTAATTCAACAAGTGCTTTCCACACCTCATCAATTTTTTGTTTCGTTTCTTTATCGTTTATTTTGCCCTTGCTGTCAAATTTATCTGCAACGTTTGCAAGGTAAAATTCTGGCTGTTGCAAAGGGATCATATCAACATACATCAATACCTGCCTCAAATGATTTTGTGCGCCGAATGCGCCCAATGAATAAGGCGAACAACCCACAACAGCTACCGGCTTTTGCTTCCATTTATTTTCGCCTTCCGGCCTTGAGCCCCAGTCAATAGCATTTTTTAAAACAGGAGAATAAGAACGGTTGTATTCGGGCGTAGCAAAAATTACCCCGTCTGCATGCTGTATCGTTGTATGAAGATCCCTTACCTGCGTGGGTAATTTTTTTTCTAAATCTTCATTTATAAAGGGCAGCTTTCCAATATCTACCAGATCAACCGTAACATTTTCGGGAGCATGATCCTTAAATGCCTTCAACAATTTTGTAGTGTAAGATTGTTTTCTCAGGCTTCCTGAAAAGGCAATGATTTTATATTTCATAATGGTATTCAATAGAAATGTGTACTAAAGCGACACATGATTAAAATATTACCACGCAAAATTATTCGTTGGGGAGAGTAGATAATTGTATAAATCGGTCATTTTCATTTTTTGCAAGTTCCTTTGGTGTTATGCCTGAATATTTTCTTATTTGTTTTATGAAATGTGCCTGGTCAGCAAAATGTTCTTCAGGAAAAAGTTTGCCTTCCTTAAGGTTTTTGAAAGAAGCCCTGTAACGCAAAATATTGAGGTATGCTTTTAAAGTAATGCCAAACCATTTATTAAAGTACCTGTTGATTTGCCGGCTGCTCCAGTGAACTTCGACTGATATTTGTTGCACAGTTGCGAGACCTTCTGTATTATAGACAGTCTCAAAAAGCTGTTGTTTCCAGTTATCAATATCGTTAGTGATTAATTCTTTTACAATATTTGTAATTGCTTCGGCTAAGCCGGCAAAATCAGATGATTGTTCCAGCTTAATATTCCAAAACCCGGCTGGCAAATATTTTTGTTGATTGAGTAAATCCTGTAGCCTGGTGTGAAGGATATATTCTGCTGCAGGCAATTTAAAACTAATTGCAAAGCTTACAGACTTTGCAGTAATCACATATTTAGAAGGCTCAGTTGACAGGCCAACCAGCAAGGCGCTTGTTGGGCCGTCATTCAAAGAAAAGAAAATGATATCAAAATAACCGTCGGGAAGAATAACAACTTTCTTATCACTGTTTCCAGTGTTGGTAAGGTGCCAGAAAAATTTTATATAATCGCGAATTGATTCCTCCGGCCTTATAATGTTATAGTCAATTGTATTTTCTGCCATTTTGCAATATAATTTTTTTTGAAGGTTATACCACAACGATTTCAAAGAGACTGTAGAAAAATTATCCGGTTAACAGATTTTGGTGCAGAAGGGCAAGGGGCCATGCAAAGCATTTAACATCGGCAATCTTTTTGCTTTGAATTCTTAATAGAAATTATAGAAAAAGAGCTACTTAGCTTCCAAAGGGTGGCGCTCAAATTTGGTCTTAGTAAAACTAAAATCAATAAAAAAATAAATGATCACAGAAGCATAACGTTTATATGCTCTTAATAGATGAAAATAAAAAGCCGCCGAGCCATTTATAATCGTTCACAGATTTTGCTAACTTGATTAAAAAAATATCATGATTTTTTTTCCCAATTTATCAACTATGTCGCCACATAAAAATACTGGTAGTACAGTTATATTTGTTGTTTCGTCTGCCCATTTATATTATCTAAAAAAATGCATGAACAGTTACCATTCATGCTGGCGCTCGTTGCAGCCATTGTGCTGATAGAGATGCTGGCAAACAAACTGCGAATCGCTTATCCGGTGTTACTGGTAGTGGCGGGTTTACTCATCGGCTTTATACCTGGCTTACCTAAAGTGCAGGTAAATCCAAACATGATATTTTTTATTTTTTTACCGCCACTCTTATTTGAGGCCGCATGGAGTATTTCATTTAAAGAAATGAAAAAATGGTGGCGCATTATTACCAGCTTTGCTTTTTTGGTGGTGCTTTTTTCTGCATTGGCTGTTGCCATCTTTGCCAATCATTTTATTCCTGGTTTTACAATTGCACTGGGTTTTTTGTTGGGAGGTATTGTGTCACCACCGGATGCTGTAAGTACGGGAGCCATTATGAAATTTGTAAAAATTTCCAAATCCACGGCTGCCATTCTTGAAGGAGAAAGTCTTTTTAATGATGCATCGTCACTCATTATTTTCAGGTTTGCATTGGTGGCTGTAGGTACAGGGCAATTTATTTTTCAGCAGGCCATGATCAATTTTTCATGGATAGTAATTGGTGGCATTGGTATCGGGCTTATTTGTGGATGGCTCTTTATGCAGGCGCATAAGCGACTGCCTACAGATGCTTCTTCCGATATTGCCTTCACGCTCATTGAACCATACTTTCTCTATTGGATTGCCGAACAGTTGCACAGCTCCGGCATACTGGCTGTAGTGTCTGGCGGTTTATTTTTATCAAACAGGCGGCTTGTATTTTTATCCAGCGCCAGCCGTATAAGAGGTTATAATTTTTGGGAAGCCTTTATTTTTATTCTTAATGGAATTGTATTTATGCTTATTGGCCTGCAATTGCCGCAAATAGTTGATGGCCTGCATGCAGATGGCATACCGTTGGCCACAGCTATTAAGTACGGCATTTGGGTAACCGCCATTTTAATAGTGGCAAGAATCATCAGTTCCTATATAGCACTGTTTGCAACAATTATTTTCAGGCCCAGCGTAGCTCCCGCTATGCCAGACCGGGGAAGGATGTGGAAGCTGCCGCTTTTATTAGGGTGGACGGGAATGCGTGGCGTTCTATCACTGGCGGCTGCTTTAGCCATCCCATTAACACTGCAGAACGGGGGGCCATTTCCTTACCGCAACCTAATTCTCTTTATAACGTTTATGGTTATCCTGCTTACGTTATTAACCCAGGGCCTTACGTTGCCATGGTTAATTAGGCGGTCTAAACTTTTTGAAAATACTAATGACGCATCTGAGGAGGAAGCAAAATTGAAATTAAGAAATGACCTGGCTGTTTATACGGTTGGGTTCTTAAAACAAAAACAGGAAGAGGGTTTATACAACGACAGCCATTTGCAGCGTATGGTTAGCCAGTGGGAGAGTAAGATCCAACAGCCGGAGAATTTCAAATTGACCGCTGAGGCAAAACAAAATTATTTAGAGGTGTTGGAAAGCCAGCGGCAGTTTTTGGCAGGTTTAAATAAAGATCCTGAATTAGATGAAAGCATTATTCGCTGGCAGGTTTACCAGATTGATTTGGAAGAAGAGCGGATTAACCAGCTTTAATGGTTGTGTGATTGAAACAGCGTACTGGCAGCCAGTAAACCTATAATATTTTTAAAACCTTATAGGTTTATAATAAGGCCAAAGCTATTCATACAATGCAAAAAATTATTTAGTACAAAAAAGCAATATTGTAAAATCCATGTAGGTTTTCCATGTCAAACTTGCCTGTAAAAAAGTTGGCTTTATAGTTGTTTTCTTTCCATCAAACTAAATACAATAATTATATGTCAAGCGAAAAAGCAATATTAGCCGGTGGATGTTTTTGGGGAGTAGAAGAATTGATAAGAGAGCTTCCGGGTGTAATATCAACTGTGGTTGGATATAGCGGCGGCGAAGTAAAGAACGCAACTTATCGCAATCACGGCAACCATGCAGAAGCAATAGCTGTTACTTTCGATCCGGAAAAGTTACCATACCGTAAGCTGCTGGAATTTTTCTTTCAAATTCATAACCCTACTACCAAAAACAGGCAGGGCAATGATACGGGTGCTTCGTACCGGTCAGCTATTTTCTATCTCAGCGAAGCACAAAAGAAAACAGCGCAAGATTTAATTAGTGAAATGAATGCATCCGGCAAATGGCCCGGCACTATTGTAACTGAAGTAGTGCCTGCTTCTGATTTTTGGGATGCCGAAGAAGAGCACCAAAATTATTTACGGAAACATCCGCATGGTTATACCTGCCATTATGTTAGGCCCGACTGGCAATTACCTGAAGTAAGCAAAGTCGTGTAGCAGGTTTTTGTGCAATGGCTTCAAACTGATGTTGGTGATGCCTGGCTACAAAACCTTCCGCACAACACTCAACTTCGGCAACCTCTTTTAGTTTGGCAAACAGCCTAAACGGAAAACAAGCAACTGCTTAAACGAAAGACAAGCAATGGGAAAATAGCGGCAGAAGTTTAAATCGCGAGATAGGTCTTACCTGGCCAACGAAGGATAATGCACTAATGCCGATTGATTAACTTATCAATACTAATTTCTTGAATTAATTCTAATATTGGATCGATACAAACCTAAAGGCCAACTTGGGCCATTTTGAGGAAGCTAATGCCCATTATATATCCCTGGACTAAAAGAGAAACGTCTTCTTTGAATGTCCACGGAGACTTTACGGTTTTAATGCTTATATATCTTCCAGAATGATACCAATAAATGATAAGCTTTTAAAATTAAAATGGATTTATTCATGTGTGGTGTGACATTTGCTTAATCAGCAGAAACTTAAAATTATTTATTACTACCAATTAAATTTTCACATTATGAAAAACATTTTGCTAATTACCTTTTTATTTATTGCTGCAACTGCCATGTCGCAGGATAGTATGATGATGACCCCTCGTAATACTTCGATGATGGCACCCCTCAAAATAACCCGTGATCACTATACAGTCTCCGGGGGATTACTTGGCGGAGCTAACTATTCTAAATTCAACGTAAAAAGCAATACAACTTTTACAGCAAACCATTGGAAATTCGGGTATAATGGCGGTGTATGGGTGAATTTCCCTGTAACTAATGGTTTCTCTTTTGAATTACAAGCATTGTATTCGAGCGTGGGTGGAATGTATACTGATAGTGTTAAAAGAGACCAGGAATTGGGCTACATATCTGTTCCGTTATTTTTAAAATTTGGGTTGGGTAAAAATCTTGCAATAATACTCGGACCGCAGTTTGGTTTACTAGTACATGGAAGAGAAAAGAATGCAAATGTTGATAATGAAGCTAACTGGAAAGATAATGATGTAGCTGCTGTAGGCGGATTTGAACTATTTCCTCATGGAGTTGTGTCAATATATGCCAGGTACGTATATGGAATCAACAATATCAATCCCTCAA
>DASYOM010000068.1:0-9181 GCA_036007765.1 Chitinophagaceae bacterium
GCTGAATGGCTTACTGTTTTTATTGCAAGAAATACATAACTATCCAACAACAACATAATCATAACAATTATAAAAGCTCCTAATGGTGTGCGCATAAAAATTATTGTTCCTTAAGAATAAAAATTAAAAAGTTATGAAGTCATCCAGCTGCTCATCAATAGCCTTCAAGGTAGCATCATTTAAACGGCCTTTTTTATCCATTACTTTATCGATTACCGATATCGGTAATTTATTATAATGCACGTTCATTTTCATATAGTGCAGGCATGCTGAAAGATGATCCATACCGCGCAAATTTCCTGCTCTGCCTGTTGAAACTCCCGTGAGAAGTGCTTTCTTTCCGGACCATGCTTTTTTAATTTCGCTTGTATCAATCATCGCTTTTAAAACTCCGGGGAATGTTCCATTATACTCCGGGATTATAAAAATAAATTTTTCGGAAGGAAATAAAATTTCATGTTCTATTTTTTGAAAGTCTTTATTCCTGTGAAGCACATCTACATTTTCTAATGAAAATACAATAGCATCAATATTTTTTTCTTTTAATAATCTATGGTATTCGGCCGCAACTTTTTCAGTATGGCTTTCAACACGGTTCGTGCCGCTTATAATTGTGTACATAGCATAAATTTAAGTGGCTTTCCCCATGAGAGTTATAAAAAATCAGAATGTTGATAGTTAGGGGATAGATAAAACGTTTTTATGGATTGTTTGTTCTCTAATATTATACCTAATAATTAAATTTGCCAATCTGGCATTGAAAGAAACATAATTAAAATCTATGAATGGATTATAGCTTGGGATTATGTAATACCAATATGAATTTTAAAATTGTGTAAATGAAGTTTACTTACTACGGGCATGCTTGCTTTGAGGTAGAATTAAATAATAAAACACTGTTATCTGACCCATATATTTCGCCCAACCCGCTTGCAAAAGAAATTGATATTGATAAAATAAACCCTGATTATATTTTTATTTCGCATGCACATAGCGATCATATTGCCGATGCTGAAACAATTGCTAATAAATCAGGAGCATCGTTAATTTCATCATTCGAAGTATGTAAGTGGTTTGAGAAAAAAGGGCTTTTAAAAATAATATTGAAGAATAATTAATTATGGGGAAAATAATAGGAATAGCAAATCAAAAAGGGGGTGTGGGCAAAACAACGACAGCGATAAATCTTGCGGCAAGCCTTGCTGTGCTTGAATTCAAAACGCTGTTGGTAGATGCGGACCCACAGGCAAATTCTACAACCGGCGTTGGTTTCAATCTGCATAATATAACTACCGGGCTTTATGATTGTATGGTAAATGAAACCCCTGCAAAGGATGTGATTTTAAAAACAGAAATCCCTTACCTGGGCCTTATGCCCTCGCATATAGACCTGGTGGGAGCCGAAATAGAAATGATCAATTATCCTGACAGGGAAAGCGTTTTAAAAAATATTTTAAAAGAAATAAAAGACCAGTATGATTTTATTATCATTGACTGCTCTCCTTCGTTAGGTTTAATTACAGTTAATGCACTTACTGCTTCAGATAGCGTTCTTGTTCCTGTGCAGGCAGAGTTCTTTGCACTTGAAGGCCTTGGCAAATTATTAAATACTATCAAAATTGTTCAAAACCGTTTAAATACCAATCTGCAGATTGAAGGTTTGTTGATGACGATGTACGATGGCAGGCTTCGGCTCTGCAACCAGGTGGTCAATGAAGTAAGAAGGCATTTTGAAGATCTTGTTTTTAATACTATCATTCATCGAAATACCCGATTGAGTGAAGCACCCAGTTTTGGAAAACCGGCGATACTTTACGATGCGGAAAGTAAGGGTGTTATTAATTATCTCAATCTCGCAAAGGAAATCCTTCAAAGAAACGAAATGACGAAAATGACACGTAAAGATAAAGTGATGGAAGGCGCCTGATAACAGGATACAAGTTGAAAGCTTAAAGTGATGAGTGATCAGTGATGAGCGTGGATAGGAGTGAAAAGTAACCAATAAACCAATAAACTAATAACTGACACATTAAAGGTAATGAGCACTCCGAATAAAAAAGAAGCATTGGGAAAAGGTATAAGGTCTTTATTACAAAATATTGATGCTGATCTTTCTAATACTTCCAATAGCCTGATGAAAGAATCAAAAGAAAAATTCTCCCAGGCAAACATGCGTATTCCCTTGCACATGATCGAGGCAAACCCCGAACAGCCAAGGCATGATTTTGATGAAACTGCATTGAGCGAGCTTGCATCCTCCGTAAAAATGCACAATATCATTCAGCCACTTACAGTTCTTAAACTTACTAACGAAAAATATAGAATAATTGCCGGCGAAAGAAGGTTCCGGGCGGCTAAAATAGCAGGCCTGGCTGATGTTCCGGTGTATGTAAAAGAAACTAATGATTCAAAAATACTTGAGCTCGCCCTACTCGAAAATTTACAGCGTGAAGACCTCAATGCCATAGAGATCGCATTAAGTTACAGGCACCTGATGGACGATCTTGACTATACACAGGAGCAGCTTGCAGAAAGAATGGGCAAAGAAAGAAGCACTGTTACAAATTACATAAGGCTTTTGAAATTGCCACCGGATATACAGGCTGCTGTAAGAAACGGCAGCATAAGTATGGGCCATGCACGGGCACTTATAAATGTTGATATGATTGATAAACAATTATTCATTTTTAATGAAATAAAAAATAACGAACTCTCAGTAAGGCAAACCGAAGAACTCGTAAGAAAACTGTATGCACCCGCAAAAGGCGTTGTTAATAATTCTGTAAAACCTTCCCTGTCGCCTGCTCTAAAAAAAATTGAAGATAATTTAGCATCTCATTTTAGTACTAAAGTGAAAATGACACAATCTAAAAAGGGAACCGGCAGCATTATTTTCGATTATTTTTCAATTGAAGAATTAAACTCAATCTTAGATAAAATGAGTGTTTCTGTGGATTAAGCTTATGCTAAAAATATCCTCATTTTTTACGATATTTTTTTTTCTCTTCATTTTTAATGATGCTATTGTTTTTGCGCAGCAAAAAGAAGATACAACATCGGGTAAAAAAGGCGTACGCGTGGATATGCAAAAAAATAACGAGGATACTTTACTAATCAGAGGAAATAATAAAGCAGACACCTCAGGAAAAAATTTGCTCGCTCTTGATACTGCCACAAGAAAAAAATTCAATCCAAAAACTGCAACTTTACGTTCTGCCATTATTCCAGGCTGGGGACAGGCCTACAATAAAAAGTATTGGAAAATACCCATCGTTTATGGTGCATTGGGTACAACAGCATATATCTTTTTATATAATTTAAAAACGTATAAATTATTAAGGCAAGCGGTAGTGCTTCGCTCAGATAAAGATACCAGTAATGATAACCAGATAGATCCGCGGTTCCGTCGCCTTTCATTAGAATCTATCCGCACTAACAGAAATCTTTTCAGGCAGAACATAGATTATTCTGTATTATTTTTTCTCGTTTTCTGGGCATTGAATGTTGTAGATGCGACGGTTGATGCACATCTTAAGGCTTTTGATGTATCGCCCGATATTACAATAAAAATACGGCCGGGTTTTAATTATATGACTAGCAGCGCTGGTATTTCACTTGTGTTTAATTTTAAAGACAAACATTAAAAAGTTTATCGCCTGTTCGATAAAGATTTCTATATTTCCATTTTACCTTTAATTTAATGACATGAATATTGCTTTAATAGGCTATGGCAAAATGGGCAAAGCAATAGAAGAAATTGCATTAGGCAAAGGCCATAATGTGGTGCTTAGAATTGATGATCAAAACCTTACTGATCTCACAAAAGAAAATCTGAAAAAAGCGGACGTTGCTATAGAGTTTACAATTCCTGAAAGTGCAGTCGCAAATATATTGCTGTGCTTTGATGCGGGAGTACCGGTAGTGTGCGGAACAACCGGGTGGCTTCAACAAAAAAAAATTATAGAAGAAAAATGCAGGCAAGCTAATGGCACTTTTCTAACAACAACAAACTTCAGTATAGGTGTAAATATTTTTTTTGAGCTAAATAAAAAGCTGGCAGCGTTAATGAAGCCTCACGATAATTACAATGTTCAAATTGAAGAAACTCATCACACGCAAAAAAAAGATGCGCCCAGTGGAACGGCTATTTCACTAGCGGAGCAGATCATTGAAAACTCATCGAAAAAAAAGAATTGGGTTCTTCAACAAGCAAAGGATGATCATGCTATAGTTAATCCTAATGAACTTTCAATTACAAGTAAAAGAATAGATCCTGCCGCGGGAACACATTCAGTCAAGTATACTTCTGACGTAGATGATATTGAAATAATACACACCGCCCACAACAGGAAAGGATTTGCGGCAGGCGCTTTATTGACTGCAGAATTCATTCACGATAAAAAGGGGATTTTTATTATGAAAGATGTTCTTGGTATATAATACAGATTCTTGAATCCGAAGATTACTGTCAACAGCAATTACTGTATAAAAAAACTGCATAGCATAAGAAATGCAGTTTAAAAAAAATATTGAATAATAATTCTAATGATGAAGCATATAATGAACCCCAAATTGAAAATTATTGTTTTTAAATTTATAGCCGGAGCTATTGTCTTTTACTATATCAGTTAAACCTAATTGGTAGCGTGCATCAAAACCAAAACCGCCAAGAGTGGTATATCCTGCACCAATAACGCCCGCGATTTCTGTTGTTTTAAATTGAGATTTTACATCGGTTGAAATGTTTGTGCCTTTATCCCTTGCAGCTACCAAAAAACTTATTTGCGGGCCTGCAACAATGGAAAGGCCATCTTTAATATATGATGCTAAAACCGGTACACTTACGTAACTCAAATTCCTGTTTACAGATACGTTACTAAACTTATAGCGTGCACCGAGAAGGGAATACATGATTTCGGGCTGCACTGCAAAATTCTGTGCAACACCAATCTGCGCAAATGCTCCCGCATAAAACCCAATTTTAGAATCACTTGTAAATGTTGCTCCGCCTCCGGAAGTTTTAAGGCTTGAGGAATTGAGGCCACCTTTCAATCCAAAATAGTGGTTTTGTGCTTTGACAGTAACGATTGAAACTGCATAAAAGCTAATTGCAAAAAATAATTTTTTCATAAATGCTGTTTTTATATTTCTTATCTAGTGTAAAGTTAAGTGTGAAATGTCCCACAAAGACACGAAGAGCACTAAGAAAAATCCTTTGTGGGCTTGGTGTCTACGTGGGAGTATATGCGACAAATTAGATCTAACATAACACTATCAAAAAAATATCCCGGGATATTTATAGTTTTTATGCTACAAATATGGATTAATAAATCTTAACATGGAAGCTTTAGAATAAAACCTGTCTTCTATTTAACATTTAGTCTCATGTTGGCCAGCATATCTTTTGTCATTTTAGAAAGCTCATAACCCGGCTTCCATTTCCAGTCTTTAGCGGCAACAGTATCATCAATACTCTGGGGCCAGCTCTCTGCAATTTGTTGCCTGTAATCGGGCTCATATGTTGTTGTAAATCCCGGAATATGTTTTTGAATTTCTGCTGAAATCTCTTTTGGAGAAAAACTCATTCCGGAAATATTGTAGGAGGTTCGAATCGTAATTTGCTTTGCGTCAGATTCCATTAACTCAATAGTTGCCCTTATCGCATCGGGCATATACATCATTGGCAGGTATGTATCTTCCCGCAGGAAACAAGTGTACTTATTTTCTTCAATTGCCGCGTGGAAAATCTCAATAGCATAATCTGTTGTGCCACCGCCGGGCTCGCTTTTATAACTTATCAGGCCGGGATATCGCAGGCTTCTTACATCAACACCATATCGCTGATGATAATAATTACACCAGAATTCACCCGCATATTTACTGATACCATATACAGTTATCGGCTCGATGATAGTTTGCTGAGGGCAATCTTTTTTGGGAGAAGACGGGCCAAAAACCGCTATGCTGCTTGGCCAATATATTTTTTGAAGATTTTCTTCCTTTGCAATTTCCAAAACATTTAGCAGGCTTTGCATATTAAGATGCCAGGCCAGCGCCGGGTTTTTTTCACCTGTTGCTGAAAGTATTGCGGCCAGCAAATAAATTTGAGTAATGTTCTGCCTGATCACCTGTACATGCAACATTTCTTTATTCATCACATCAAGACTTACATAAGGCCCTGTGCCTTTTAGTAAATCATTTTCTTCTCTAAGGTCTGATGCGATTACATTTGCACCTCCATATATTCTTCTCAGTTCGAGAGTAAGCTCTACTCCTATTTGACCAGAAGCGCCAATTACTAATATTTTTTCCTTTATCATAATTATGTAAAGCAGCAAAGTAAAATGAAAAAAGCAAAGAGAAAAATTTACCGGTAATATAAAGTTTCAATAATGCAGTGATACCTGAAGAAACCGATACCGGAATGTAGGAGCAGTTGAATGAAGGAAAAAATTGATTAATTAACCACTTAAAAAAACTTAGCAAGTTTCGGGTAGGAGGCATAGCCATTCACATATATTTTTGTGGAATCAAATCAAAATAAAAATATGAACGAGCAGGATAGAACAAACTTTAACCGTATCGAAGAAGCTATTAGTTATATAAATAACAATTTCAAAGCCCAGCCCGGCCTTGAAGAAATAGCTGAAAAAATACATCTCAGCCCATTTCATTTTCAACGCCTTTTTACTGAATGGGCCGGAGTAAGCCCAAAGAAATTTTTACAATACATTAGTGTTGAACATGCTAAAAATATTTTAAAAGATAAGCAGGCCACATTGTTTGATGCAGCGTATGACACCGGGCTATCAGGCACCAGCCGTTTACATGATCTTTTTATAAAAATTGAAGGAATGACACCGGGTGAATTTAAAAATGGCGGAGAAAATCTTTCCATCAACTATAGTTATGCTGAAAGCCCGTTCGGTGACATCCTGGTGGCTTCCACTTCAAAAGGAATTTGCCACATGGCTTTTGTTGATAGCGAAGAAGAAGCATTATATAAACTTCAAAATAATTTTCCCAATGCGAAGCTCAGGCAAATGGTTGATCTTATTCAACAAAATGCACTGTACATTTTTACACACGACTGGAGTAAGCTTAACAAAATAAAATTGCACCTGAAGGGAACCCATTTTCAAATAAAGGTTTGGGAGACTTTGTTAAAAATCCCTATGGGGCAGTTATCAACGTACGGAAACATTGCTACTCAGATTGAAAACCCAAAAGCAGCAAGGGCAGTTGGCAGCGCCATTGGCAGTAACCCGGTAGCATTTTTAATTCCTTGTCACAGAGTTATTCAATCAAGCGGAACATTTGGCCAATATATGTGGGGAGCTACCCGAAAAACTGCAATGATTGGCTGGGAAGGCGCAAAATCTTCTCTGGAAAATTAAATCATTTAATTGCGGTAACTTTTTCATCACACAAATTTTTAAATACAGTAAAATTTTATCTGAGCAGACCGGTAGCTTTATTGTTGATGCTATATGAAGCATGCCTTGGATATGCAGAAGCTGTTCCGGCGAACCTTATCATTCTATAAACAAGCTGCCATTTCAGAGCTTAACTTTATGCCACGAAAGAGTAGGCATTAATTGAAATTTTAATTTCACAGTTGATTAATAAGCATTAGGAATATTATCTACATCAGGCTATGAAAAAAACTTTTTTTCTTCCTTATTTATTCATGACAGTGCTACTTTCCATTTGTGTAAGAGGTTTCAGCCAGGTTAATGAAGATTCCGCAATGCTTGCAAATAGTGAGCAATGGAAAGTCGAACAAAAAGGGCTGTTTGGTTTATCAAAACCATCGTTTGGAATTTTTACAACGTTGAATGTGGGCAAAATGGATTCTGCCTGGATAAGAAATGATATTGATGATGGTTACCATAAAGCAATCGCCGGGCTGTTTGCTGTTATCATAGCTATTAAAGATTTTTAGTTGTCCGAAGATATTTTTGTTTGCTTTAAATGATATTATTTACTATCAACAGTTCAAATTAATTTAATAATCCATAAATTATATCGCATTTGAAAAAAACAATTCGTCGTATAATGTGGATCATTATTTTCTTTGCATTGGCATTCGGAATTTATTACGCGTGGATTTCTTTTCCCATAATGACCGGCTTTAGCGCCAAACAAATGTGTACCTGCATGTTTGTTTCCGGCAGGGGTCAAAAAGATATAGAGTCAAATGAATTGGCGTTTTTCCCGCTAAGCGTTGTAAAAAATAAAGTGAACTTACAGGACTCATCTGTAACATCTACTGTGCTGGGCATGGCTAAGAAAAAAGCGATCTATCGCAAGGGAATTGGTTGCACGCTTATCAATGATATTAACGACGATCAATTACGGTCACAGGTGTTTTTAATTCCAGGAACTCCTGTTCTTAAAACTGATTCAATCTCCTGGCCTTCCGGAGATAAGATCATTGATTCTTTTCCATCAACAATTGATAAAAATAAAATGAATGCCGCGGTAGATAAAGCTTTTACAGAACCTTATCCTCGTAAAAAGCAGCGAACACGGGCGGTAGTGGTAGTTTATGATGGACAGCTTATTGCAGAAAAATATGCACCTGGCTATAATATGGATTCAAAAATGTATGGCTGGTCAATGGCGAAAAGTATCACATCTGCTTTGATTGGAACTCTTGTGAAACAAGGTAAATTAAATATTGACCAACCTGCCCCTGTTCCGGAATGGGCAGATGCAAATGATCCGAGACATGCAATCACACTTAAAAATTTATTGCAACAAACAAGCGGCCTTGGCTTCCTGGAAGACTATACCAAAGCCAGCGATGTGACTAATATGCTTTATAAAAAAGATGATATGGCTGCATACGCAGCAAGGCATTCCCTTGCACATGATCCCGGAACATTCTTTAATTATTCAAGCGGAAACAGTAATATACTTTCACGTATCATAAGGCAATCGGTTGGCGAAAAAGAGTATGCTTCTTATCCTTTCAACGCGCTGTTTTATAAAATAGGAATGTTTCATACTTTGGTTGAACCCGATGCATCAGGCACTTATGTAGGCTCATCTTATATTATGGCCACCGCGCTAGATTATGCACGCTTTGGGCTATTGTATTATAATGATGGTATATGGAACGGTGAAAGAATTTTGCCAAAAGGCTGGGTGAAGCAAACGACTACGCCGCCTGCAT
>DASYOM010000069.1:0-4390 GCA_036007765.1 Chitinophagaceae bacterium
AAGAGCGTATGATGGACCACCTGGATTAAAGACTGTATGGCTAGGCTATCAACGACTTTATGATGCAGCAAATATTTATGAGATTTTTAATAAAACAAATTTGGGTAAGGATTAGCTGCCGACAGGCAGGTTTATGACAAAGAAACTTTTCTGAAAAGATTGCTTTGGCATCAAAAGAATCTTTGAAGACTTTATGCAATTGTTTTTTCTTCTTTTCCCTTTCTGTAAGTGCATCCCGCAAAGTTTTTAAGGTCTTTGTTTCATTTGCAAACTCCAACCTGTTACGATTTCATAAGCAATAAATCGTTTTCCATTGGATAATAATTTGTCAAGGTTAAATCCTGCTTCAGGAAAATATAGGATACAATGTAATGATTGGGCATAATAACATAGGCAATAATTTCAATCTTGTCATTCTTTAAAATATTAAACCAGTTATAAACAAGATCATAGCTTTTGGTTAGCTCAAAAAGATGCATCCAACCTACCTGCCGGCAGGCAAGTTATAAAAGGTAAATGTGCAGAAATCATGGAATAAACATCGGAGTGCTTATATTTTATGGCCATTCTGCGAAATTAAAGAAGGACAGCAAGTATAATTTTAACTTTAGCAGCATCGGGGGTTTCATTTTCGTATGATTATCTTTGGTAATGTGGTCAAAAATGGTTGGTATTTTTTTCAATAAAATTTCTTTTATTCGCTTGTCAATTTGAAGAGGAAGCAAGCTCTGCTGGAGAGCAACTTGCCAGCAATAAGATTGATGGGTATACTGTAATAAAGGTGGAAGCAATTGTTTCTGCCTTTTTATTTACAGGTATCCTAAATGGCTAAAAAAACTCAAAGCCGAAGGCTTTTCAAATGGAGAAACCATAAGACGAATGATTTTTTATTAACTGCTGATAAGCCTCTGTGTATTTTTAAGTTTGTTTTTAAATGACCGAAATAAGAATAGATGCCATTGGTTGATTTAGGTATGGCTGGTGTTTGAATAAAATGAAACAGATCAGGAATAGCATTCTTAATTGAGATAGCGGATCTTCTCAGCTGCCGGTGTTTATACCACCATCTTCCGCTTTGTTTTCTATATACCTTTTCTTCTATTATGGATTTGTATTTTATGTACCAATGGTTAAAGGCTATAATCCACATATTTTGTTCGACAATGTTTTTTATATGATGCAAAAAACTTACGAGGTATCTAAGTTCTTTTGCTGCTTCAGACTTAGGGTTACGTGTCAGCCAGTTTCTTACATTCCTTTGCACATGCACTGTACAGCGTTGTAAGGTTGCTTGTTCATATATTTTTCTTACAGCCCTTATGATAGACTTTTTACCATCACATGTTACAGAGAGCACTTCAATTTTAAGAGACTTTAGTATCTGTAAGTCTTCTTTTAATTCCTTATAAAATTCATTGGTAGAGTAACGGAAGTAAAGCGCATACCGGTGAGCGCTGTCATAATATAATATCAGGCATAATTTGCGGCCAAAATAAGTCCCATCAATAATTAAACGAAGCCCCGTTTTGTATCTGATAATAAAACGGGGAGGCTTCGACAGATAAACTTTAAACAGCCGCTGAAGTGTACTTTTTGAATACCCGCTTTCTGTTACCAGGTCATTAAACGTCCTTCGCCCTAATACCCATTTGGTAAACCAGATAAATTCATTTGACTCTTTGACACCTTTATTATTCCTGGTAAAAAGCAAACCACAATTATTGCATTTAAACCGCTGATGCCCGTTTCTTTTACCCCATCTGATTACATGTAAACTGCCACATCCCCAACATCTTTTTTGTCATCTTTTGAAAACAAAAAAAGTTAATTGAAACCAATTTCAATTAACTTCTGTATAACTATTGCTGATATTAGCTTTCAAAAGATTTTACCAACCATTTTTGACTATTATATCTTATTTTTATTCCTGATAACTGGCGGAAACGCTAACGCTTATAACCATGAGCATTTCTTAAACTACCGCACAAGCATAACTAACACACAAGGCTATACGACAAAGCTTGCGCGAACAGTGGGAATAAATATTTTTATAGTACAACAGGCACTTTACCTTCAGCAATACGTATAAGATCTGCAATGGTAAAATGTTTATTGTTGCGATAAGGCTCCCAGCAAGGCAACGATGGTTTCCAAAATGGATTTTGTTTAAGAAACGATGTGTTGTCACCTTCTACCAATCCCACAAATACCTCTGCAACTATACGGGCTCCTACTTCTCCAAGATGTATTCCCATTTGCTGTGTCTCAGCTTCCTTTAGTATATAAAACCAAAGCGGTGTACTGTTCTCAAAATTTAGTTTGTAGTGTTTCAAATCCTGGAATACATCTGCTTCCATTGGCTTCAGGCTCATGGCATGCGCAACTCTTTGTCCGGATGGCAGGCTAAAAGTTAAACCACGCAGCAGGTTGCGGGAAGCTAGTGAATTAACATCCGTAAAGCCTGGCAATTGAAATAACGGCGAAGAAAGTTTTGAATCAATAAGCTTATTAGGCCTTGTGCTGCCATCTCCAAGGTTGAAGAAAGTATGCCAGTCTATAAATCTGCGTGGAGAACGCTTACCACCGCGGAGATCATTAGGGTCAGCATCTGATGGGCTGACGGAAAAATCAAAAATATCTGCAAAGAATGGTGTTGGTGTTGGCTTGTTGGCAATGCCAAAATTAGCACGGTATGAGGGCCGTATCTGGCTATGGCCAAAACGGTAAGCAGCCACCGAAAACTCTACGGGTATAAATGGTTCATTATGCCATTTATAAAACAGGCGGCCATTTTCTAAAACATCTTTAATAACGTCCTCACCGCAAAGAAGTGGAAGAAATTCATGAAGTAAAATCCATTGGTAATGCCAGCGTACTAACTCCTGGGCTTCATTAAAAATTACTGATGGCGATTTGGTGGGATATTTAACTCTTAATGAATCAACCATTACATTATGAAAACGGAGAAATAACACCTGTATCTGCGATACAATAAGATTTTCATCATTACGGGGATCGCCAATAATCGCTGTGTTCTGTGAGTTACGCGGCACATCAAATTTATCAATGCTTTCTTTTCCCTGCGAACCAATTGGCTCAAGAAGCATTTTAATTCCTTGCCCGTCTGACTGATCATATAAATGAGGAGAAGCGCCGGGCCCACTTCCATATACATTATCCAATGCAAGACTTGGTGTTCGAAAATTCTCAATAAATTCAGGATCAGATTGCCGTTCAAGGCTTGATGTGGGATCAAAAGTTATATCATGGTCAATAAACTGCCCCAGGAAGGTCATACCTGCCGTCATGATTGGAGAATTCGGATTGTCCGTTTGTAATGCCGGGTTTGTTATTAAATCAATTGGGCTTTGCGTCAGATCATCTTTAGCATCCATAATGCCGCCTTTCTTTCCAATGTCTTTAAGCGCATCTCTTACTTTTGGAGTGTCTTGTGCAAATGGTGGTAAAGTAGGAAAAATTCTTCCAAATTTTCCTTTGTCATAATAGCGGGAAGTGAAAGGAATAATGTCCTGATATAACATGCCATGTCTGCTCATAACTTTAATTTTTAGAAAAGAAAGGTAATAATAATTATTTTTTCTGAACACATATTTGTTTCTACACTTTGAAAGTTGTATGAGATACTTACCTTGCTAGCGTGGGCTTGTATAATAGCAAATAATACAATAAAGAAACAGCCATACACCACGTCCCCGATGTTGGCGCAAGCGTCCCCGCTTGTGCCATGTAATACTGACTGTAACATAATTCAACCAACCCTTTCATCCCGCAGAAAATCTCTGGCACTGCTGTACTTCCAATCTTTCTGCTTTGTTACAAAGCCTGTCTATACCGGATATTGGAAGTCCTTTTTAATTTGTCTCATGAGCAGACTTTGTGCCATCAGCGGGATTAAGGCAATTAATTCTATAAATTTTTTATGCATAAGCGAAAAAAAGAATATTGAAAAGGCTTTAATCTCTCTGATGAAAATTCCGCAGCTAGAAAGAAGGATTTCCTAAAGAAGTTATTAGGTTGCCTCTGGGATATTTAATTTAATAAAAATTAATAGGATTAAGTAGAATAAGCACAAAGTGTTTTTAATAGTGAATAAGGGTGAGGAGTCTGGTTCATCATTGTGCCCACAACTTTATGAAAAATAGTTTTTCTATTATTTCTTCTGTTAAACCTGAAAACATATTCATCTGCGTATGCAAACAAATGTTCCTTTGAGCATTTATGGTGAATTCCCTGAGCCAGTTCTTAAACTGCATTATTTGTTTATGAAGTTCCTCTAATGATTGCCCCATGTTAGATAATACGGTTTGTATGTTCATTTCTTTTTTCAGGCTTTGATAGGAGCGATGATGATCTGTTGTAATGTTTGCTT
>DASYOM010000070.1:0-9275 GCA_036007765.1 Chitinophagaceae bacterium
GGGTTTGCTCCGTATAAAAATAAGGCTCCTATATTGCCTGCATTCAGTTCATCTGTAAGGCTAACTATATCTGCGTCTAATCCTTGACGGTAGTTTACGGGTGTGCTCCAGTCAATTGTTTTGCCTCCTGCATTAATTGCCTCATTTATGGCGTTTACGATAATCTGAACATTTGGATCATTACTGCCACAAACAACTAATGCCGCTCCTTTGTTTGCAGCCAGCTCTTTAGCAGCTTTTTTTATTCCTTCTGCAACTTTACCGGAAATATTTGATGATGTCCCACCACCTAAAGCGCCAAGCAATGCAAGAGCCACAGCTCCTGTTTCTGAAGGCTTGTGTATGTAGCGGTCATCAGCATTGGCACCAGTTATACTATAATGGCTCTCAAACTGAAAATGCCTGCTCATACCTGGCTTATCTTCATTGATTCTCCTTGTTGCAGCATATTGATTTGCAAAAACCACGGGGCTTAACCATGTTGCAAGAAAATCTGCACCAAGGCTTACAATAACTTTTGCATTTTCAAAATGATAGGCGGGTATAGCTTTTTTACCATACGAAGCCTGGTTAGCCATTATCAGCCCGCTGTAAGAAACAGCATCATACTGAACATGGCGGCTGCCTGGAAATTTTGCAAGAAACTCGGCTATAATTTGTTTGCCTGTTTGAGATGTAACAGATGATGTAAGCAACACCGCAGGCTTTCCTGAATTTGCAGCCATGGCATCCAACACCATTTTATCAATCGCCTCGAAAGTTGCTTCTTTGCCATTCGCCATTGGGTAACGTAAACGTGTAGTATCATAAAGATCTAAGACCGAAGACTGGCACTGTGCGGACGTTCCGCCATTTGTGAGTGACGAAAGATCGTTCCCTTCAATTTTGATTGGCCTTCCTTCTCGTTGTTTCACAACTACAGGAATTGCATCTCCATCGTTAATATAAGTCGAAGCATAATAATTTGAAACGCCGGGAAGCATATCATCAGGCTTGTTTAAAAACGGGATGGTTTTACGAACCGGCATTTCGCAACTGGCTGCAATAACTGCTGCGGCTGTACTAAAACCCATATACTTTAAAAAATCCCTGCGGGGACTTTTGGCATTAAATATATTTTCATTGGCAAGTTCTTCAAATGGCAGATCTTCATTGAATTCATTTTTCAACGCTTTCTGTTCAGATTCACCTTGATGAAAGTCTTCAAAATTTTGCCAATACTTTTTTTCCATAATGTGTTAATATGCTAATGTGCTAATTAGCCAATTAGCTAATTCTTTAAAATCAAATATTACAACTAGTTCTTCCAACCCATTCAAACATCTAATTCCTTTTTAGATTTCCAATCAGCACATTAGCACATTGGCTAATTAGCTAATTAGAATTAATAGTGACATTTTTGACATTCTGTACCACCAATTTTTTCAACCGTAACACTGTCATATTTATTATTCTTAATATCCTCGTGAAATTTTTCGTAAATGCTGTAGAACTTGTTGCCGTGGCCCTTATCATCATTAAACTGAACATTAGAAGTGCGGTGACAATTGACGCACCATCCCATGCTTAGGTCAGCGAATTGTTTTACCTCGCCCATTTTTTGAATCTCGCCGTGGCAGGTTTGACATTGAACCCTTCCAACCTTTACGTGTTGGGAATGATTGAAATAAACGAAGTCAGGAAGACTGTGAATACGGGTCCATTCTATCGGCTTCCCAGGCTTGTCATATTTTTTGAGGCCAGAATTCCATCCGGCATATTTATACAATTTCTGTATTTCAGCATTTGGGTTTACTGATGTTCCATCTTCCCGGAAAAGGGGTTCTCCTGCGTATTCTTTTATAGCCATATGGCAATTCATACACACATTTACCGAAGGTATGTTTGAATGCTTACTGTCTTGTGCACCACTATGACAATACAGGCAACTTATTTGGTTAGTACCAGCATGAACCTTATGAGAATAGTATATTGGCTGAACAGGCTGGTAATCTTGTTGCCGTCCCAACCCCATGGCGCCCTCTACAAGAAAATAACCACCCACCATAAAAAGAAAGAAAACTACTATTAACAGGTAAGTTTTATTACGGTAAAAAGGAACCGGCTGTGGCGATTTAAGACCTTCTTTTTCATCGGTTAATTTTTTAAGATTGCTATTAACCTGTAAAAGAGTCAAACCGATAATAGCCAATATCAGTGTAAGTAATCCATACCAAATTGAATTTTCTGACCCGGTTTCACCTGGTTGTGCCGGTGCTCCTTTAATTCCTCCGGGAGGCTCGTATTTGTTAGCCCAATCAAGTATCGCATCAATCTCATCTTTTTTTAAACCCGGGAAGGCGGTCATTACAGTACCCCCGGCTTCACCTTTCAGTTTAAGAGCATAAGGATCGGTATTAACCATTGAAGTTGTATTTGCAACCCACTTGTATACCCAATCTTTTGAAGGTTCTCTATCTCTTGCTCCCTTAAGGGCGGGCCCTACATATGCCGCATCAGGCTTATGACAACTTGCGCAATTGGCCTTGAATAAACTCTCGCCATCTGCTGCAAACAAAAATTCCGGAAATGAAATTAACGATAGAAGAAAAAGTAGTGTAGTAATTTTTTTAAAAAGTCTGCTGAGTTGGTTCATACTCTATTTCCTGTCTTATGATAATGGAAAATAACTTTATTGGCTGCAAAAATAAGGCAGGATGTTGATAAACTATTAACATTTTATTTTTTTTTTTAACGTTTCAATTCGTGGATTTTAAGGGTTTTATAAGTTAGTGTTTTAAAGTTATAAATCAAGTGCAATCTCAACATATAATCTTATATTTTAAAAATACAATTGTGCTTTTATGTGGAAGTCAATGGTGTTCTGCAACTACTCTTAAATTGATTAATTAATGTAAGAATGATAGCAGTAATACTTTTTTTGATACTTTGCACGTCATCGATTTTATAGTTATTCCAATGCAACAATTGAGCTTATATCAATGAACAGATTAATATTTTCCGCAGAGAAACGATCCATAAACTAAACCAGGCATGAAGAAGATTGCAATTTTCGCATCAGGCGCGGGTTCAAATGCTCAGAAGATAATTGAACATTTTAGAAATTCCAGTTTCGCAAAAGTTAGCTTGATCGTCTGCACAAATCCTGTTGCTGGCGTTTTAAAAATTGCATCCGGTGAAAACATTCCCGTATTATTATTGGAAAAAAAGCAATTTAATGAATCGGGCTATGTAAATGAATTTAAAAATTATGAGATAGAATTTATTGCATTAGCCGGATTTTTATGGAAATTACCGGAAGTGCTTATAGAATCTTTTCCCGGTAAAATAATAAATATTCATCCAGCATTATTACCGGCATATGGTGGCAAAGGAATGTATGGGAATGTGATTCATAATGCTGTAATCAATTCAAAAGAAAAACAGAGCGGTATTACAATACATTATGTGGATGAAAAGTATGATCACGGGAAAATAATTCTTCAGGTAACCTGTACCGTTACTGATGATGATACCGCAGAATCGCTGGCACAAAAAGTCCATGTGCTCGAGCACAAATATTATCCAGCTGAGATTGAGAAAATATTAAGGCAATAGATAAATACTTTTATTTCTTAAATAATTTTTAATGAACCTTCCCATTTTCAGTGAGCACAAAAAGGAATTTCAATTAGAAAGAATTATTTTATTCAGCGATGCGGTATTCGCTATAGCAATTACGCTGCTGGTAATTGAATTAAAAGTTCCTGAAGTAAGCCACCCTATAACAGAACAAAAGGTAGTACAGGGCCTTGCAGATATTCTGCCAAAATTTATTGGCTTTCTCGTAAGTTTTTTTTAATCGGTCTTTACTGGACTGTGCATCATCGAATGTTTGGTTTTGTAGTTCAATATACGCAGAGATTGCTATGGCTTAATTTGCTGTTTTTATTGGGTATTGTTTTAATGCCATTCAGTACTGCTTTTTACAGCGAATATATTTTTGAATATTTAAAAGCGCCCGTTGTGTTGTATGCTTTTAATATTTGTTTCATTGGCATTATGAACTATATGCTTTGGAAATATGTAAGCAACCCGCGAAGTAATCTTTCAGATAATTTATCAAAAGCATTGGTCGGCTATTATTCATTCAGGGCATTGACGGTTCCTGTAATCTTTGCAATAATGGTAATTGCTTATCTGTACTTCCCTCAATATGCCATATTCATCCCACCATTTATTCCTTTGATCATGTGGATCGTTGGAAAGGCTTACAAAAAGAAATTACTTAATAAATAAAATAGATATTTGAATCAGAGCACGTTCTATAACGGGGATGTTTGTACTTCCACTTTATAATTTTATCTCCTCATCATTTTTATCGTAAAAATGAAATTCAGTAAGGTGATAATTGCTGTTAGATTTTACTTTAATTTTTTGCTTGTATTTCCAGCTCCATTTAAAGCGAATAGAAGGAAAGCCTTTCTTAAGATAGGCATATAAAATCGGGTGTACCTCAATGGTAAGCCCGGTGTGCTTTTGCATTATCAAGTAGCTGAGATTCTTTTCAATCTCATCTTCCAGCACAAGTGTAGAAGATATCTTTCCAGTGCCTTCACAACTTGGGCACACTTCCAGTGTATTAATATTCATCTCCGGCTTCATGCGCTGTCGTGTGATTTGCATCAGGCCGAATTTACTTATTGGCAATACCGCATGCTTTGCCCTATCTGGGCGCATATAATAATCCATTTGTTCAGCAAGACGCTTCTTATTTTCAAGAAGCTTCATATCGATAAAGTCGACTACTATTATACCGCCAATATCTCTCAGGCGCAGTTGTCGTGAAATTTCGATAGCAGCTTCGAGATTTGTTTCGAGTGCGTTTTGTTCCTGGTTGTTGCTTACACTTTTATAACCGCTGTTTACGTCTATGACATGTAAAGCTTCTGTATGCTCTATTATAAGATAAGCTCCGCTTGGCAGGTTAACTGTTTTACCAAATGAAGCCTTTACTTGCCGGGTAATTCCATAGCTTTCAAAAATGGGAGCGCCATTACTGTGAAAAGAAAGTATGTCCGTTTTTTCAGGCGCTATCCTTTGTAGGTAAGTTTTTGTGTCGTTGAAAATATTCTTGTCGTTTACCACTATTTTATTGAAATCCACAGTCAGCAGATCACGAAGAATACTATTAGTTTTTCCTTCTTCACTCATAACCTTGCAAGGAGCAACGGCGCCCTGCAAATTTTTTTGAATAGTTTTCCACGTATTTATAAGAGATAATAAATCCTCGTTAAGTTCTGACGTATGCTTGCCCTCGGCAGCAGTGCGCACAATTACTCCAAAATTCTTTGGCTTCATAGCTTCAATAATTTTCTGTAATCGCTTCCTCTCTTCGGAAGAATGGATTTTGCGGGATACGGCTATGATATCATTGAATGGAGTAAGCACAACAAACCTGCCTGGCAAAGAAAGCTCACAACTAAGGCGGGGGCCTTTTGCGGCGATGGGCTCTTTTAATATCTGCACTAAAATATTTGGTTTGCCGCTAAGCACTTCGGTGATCTTTCCGGTCTTTACAATTTCAGGTTCAATTGGAGATGTTGAAAAATCAAATCCTTTTTCTGATTTATCGTTTATTGCAATATTTGTAAACTTTAAGATAGACCGTACATAGGGACTGAGATCAGTATAATGCAAAAACGCATCCTTTTCAAAACCTACATCCACAAACGCGGCATTGAGGCCCGGAATTAATTTTTTTACTTTCCCCAGGTACAAATCACCTACCGCAAAGCTCGCGTTCGCATTTTCATTATGCAGTTCAACTAGCTTTTTATCCTCAAGCAAGGCTATTTCCACTGCCTGTGGGGCAGCGTTTATAATAAGTTCCTTATTCAACTCAAAATCTTTTAATTAATTTCTTAATTGCAATTACACTGAAGGAATAAATGTAAACCAGAATTACGGCAAGGGTAAGCAGGAGCAAAAACTTACTTCTTTTTATGTCGGTTTTTTCTTAAACGCTTCTTTCGCTTATGAGTAGCGATTTTATGGCGCTTTCTCTTTTTACCACAAGGCATAACTGAGTATTTTAAATAATTTATAATAAAAAATGAATTGAAACAATTGTATCAATTCATTCAAGTTGCAATATTGTAAGCCCTTTGCTATTGGGCATTGTTTAATGCTTTTATCCTTTCATCAACTTCTTTATTGAATTCGGGGTTGTTTACCAGATGCTTGCTTTGCTCATACCACTTTATGGCATTTTGTTTATCGCCTGTAGCTGCATAAGCATCTGCAAGCCATGATACGGCTTCAAGATTATGTGGGTCAAATGTTACAACTTTATTCAACCTTTCTATTCCCTTTTCATTCTGTCCGGAAATAACGGCACCTATTCCCAGAACCATCTGCGCCTTCATATTATTAGAATCTTTGCGTACAACTTCTAATAGTTGTTGAATCCCCTTCATCGTTTGCTGCGGATCACCGGTCATTCCCTGCCCATAAACGTAGCAACTTCCCAACCCAACTTTTAAATCATCATTACCCGGGTCAAGTAGTAAAGCTTTCTGAAATAACATCGCCGCGGTCTCGGCTTCCCACGATTTTATCTGCGTATTTTCTTCCCTACGCATGTTCTCTAAAATTAACCGGGCAGCAAAGGTGAGGTTTTTTTCCGAATTATCCAATTTGGCCGCTTCGCTTAAATAATAAGCGTATGGAAGGAATATTCCAGCGGAATCTTTCCAGAAATATGCAAGTGCTGTGTATTGATTTCCTTCCTGTTTTTTAAGATCTCCGCGGGTGATATTGTTCTCGAGCTTTGAGACAGAAATAATTTGGCTGGGTGTGAGTTTCTGTCTTTCTTTTGCTACAACATCCTGTATGTTGAAAGTGGATCTGGCAACAACTGGTTGTGAAGATTCAACCTTAATTGTTTCAGTTTTACCAAATATTAAAAGAACAAATAATAAAATAAGGCCTGCTGATGCTAAAAGTATTCTTTTAATCAAGATGTTCACAGGGATTTTTATACCCGGAGCGCGAAGGTAAGGTTATTCAGGTTTTTGTACCATATTCCTGCTCTTAATATCTTGTACAAATTCTTTTGCAGGTTTAAATGCGGGAATGTGATGTTCGGGAATTTGAACTGCGACATTTTTTTTAATGTTTCGTCCTATTTTAGCAGCTCTTTTCTTTGTAATAAAGCTACCAAAGCCCCTTATATATATATTTTCTCCCTTGCCGAGAGATTCTTTAACTTCTTTAAACAGCGTTTCCAAAGTTACCAAAACGTCAACTTTAGGAATTCCTGTTTTTTCTGAAATCTGGTTAATTAAATCTGCTTTTCTCATTTTAATATTTTTAGAAGTAGAGTTAAATAAAAGTCTAAAACGGAAAGATGTTCAGTGAGGTTATACAAATTTAATAAATCTTTATTTTAAATTCATTCTGAATAATTTACGTTTCATCTTTTGCATTTCTCTTACTATAGAATACAATGTTGCCTGATTTTTATGAAAAATAAAAAATTATTTACTGAAATCCTACTTTCCTGGAACTTGAATGAAAATAAAAGGGAAATGCCCTGGAAAGGAGAAAAGGTTCCTTATAAAATTTGGATAAGCGAAATCATTTTGCAGCAGACAAGAGTTCAACAGGGAATAAAATACTATTACAGGTTCATAAAATCGTTCCCGGATGTAAAAAGCCTTGCAAACGCTACCGAACAAAAAATTTTCAAGCATTGGGAAGGATTAGGATATTATTCGAGGTGCCGCAATATAATTGCTTCGGCAAAATTCATAACAACAAAACTAAACGGGAAATTCCCGGAGAAATATGAAGATATTCTTGCCCTAAAAGGGATAGGTATTTATACAGCTTCTGCTATTGCATCTTTTGCTTATAATCAGCCTTATGCCGTTGTTGATGGTAACGTTTTTAGGGTATTATCAAGATTTTTCGGAATAGAAGTACCCGTTGATACAAGTGAAGGGAAAAAAAAATATTCCATTTTAGCAAAAGAACTTCTTGACAAAAAAAATCCTGGTGTTTACAACCAGGCAATTATGGATTTTGGCGCGATCGTATGTAAACCACTACGCCCATTATGTGGAGCGTGCCCTCTTCAAATAAAATGTATTGCTTTCAAAAAAATGAAAGTAAATAGCTTGCCACTTAAAAAGAAAAGTATTAAAAGAAAAGAACGGTTTTTCTCTTATGTAATCGCGGAATATAATAATACATTTTATGTGAGAAAAAGAACAACTAAAGACATCTGGCAAGGTCTTTATGAATTTATACTTATAGACACTAAACAACTGTTAACTGAAACGCAGTTACTGAGAATGAAAATATCTGACCAGTTATTTGGCGGTGATAATTTTATCATTACGAAAGTTTCGAAAACATTCAGCCAAAAACTCACGCATCAAACTATTACTGGAAAATTTTTTCATATTCGCCTTGCAAATCCCCTGGAGATTGATGCATACAGTTTGATATCAAGAGAACAACTTGAACTACTGCCATTTCCAAAATTTATCGCATCATATTTGAAAGATTAAAATGTATCTTTAAATTTGATTTTTAGTGATTGGTTAATCTAAGAATAAACAATTATGAGAGGTGTAAATAAAGTAATCCTCATTGGTAACCTGGGCAAAGATCCGGAAATCCAATACCTTGAAGGAAATATTCCCGTTGCGAAATTTCCACTGGCTACAACTGAAACTTATAAAGACAAATTGGGTAAATTAATATCACAAACCGAATGGCATAATGTAGTTTTATGGAGAGGCCTTGCGGAACTGTCTCAAAAATACCTGCATAAAAGCAGCCTGGTTTATATTGAGGGGCGCTTAAAAACACGGTATTGGGAGGACAGGGATCATAATAAGAAAGTAGCTACAGAAATTATTGCAGACAATCTTATTATGCTCGATAAGCGGTCAGATAACAACCCGCAGGTAAGTGAGAATGCAAGTGAAAATATAACGGGAAGCGAAGTTCCACCAATAGATGAAGGCTCAGAAAAATTACCCTTTTAAAACACCAACTGGTTGGCTGCATTTCGTGTATCCATCCAAATTTTTAATTAAAAAATTTTGTTTTGGATTATCATTCGGTACATTTATTCAGCCAGCATATAATTTTATTCCTGGCGATTACGCCTGCCGCAACTACCATACTTCTTTTCACCGTTATCATTCTCTTTTTCATTTCCTTTCTGGTAGCAGGCTCGGAGATTGCTTTTTTTTCACTTACACTTAAGGATATTAATA